>JBFJZC010000180.1:0-6347 GCA_041622295.1 Porticoccaceae bacterium | reverse complement strand
TTGATCTCTACGTCGATTCCCTGGATTTTTTCGCGGTGGACATTCGGCGCGCCGTTTTCGCAGCCTGTGCAGACAAAGGTATCCCCGCGATCACGGCGGCACCGCTCGGTATGGGGGTTGCGTTTCTCGCCTTTTTGCCCGGACGGATGACTTTTGATGAGTATTTCCGCCTGCAGGGACAGCCTGAGGACGAGCAGTTATTGCGCTTTTTATTGGGTCTATCTCCCGCCATGTTGCAGGGTAGATACCTTGTCGACGACACGCGTTTAGACCTCAGTGCACACCGAGGGCCTTCAACCGGCATGGCATGCGAGTTGTGCGCGGGCATGGCAGGCACCCAGGCCCTTAAAATCTTGCTACACAGGGGGGATGTGGTGGCGGCGCCCCATGGCATTCATTTTGACGCGTATCGCAATAAAATGGTCAGAACATGGCGACCGATGGGGAATGACAATCCTGTCCAGCGTCTGGGGTTGAAAATCGCGCGTAAACGTCTGATGGCAAAACTGACAGCGTCTGCCAGCTCACCACCTGAGGCCGTGCCAGAGACGCCGATGGAGAGGATACTCGATCAGGCGCGCTGGGCGCCGAGTGGCGATAATACCCAGCCCTGGCGATTTGAGGTGATCGGCGCCGATCATCTGGTGGTTCATACTCACGACACGCGAGACTGGTGCGTGTATGACCTGAAAGGCAGGGCAAGCCAGACGGCTATTGGCACTCTGCTGGAAAACATAGCAATTGCTGCGCAGGCGGAGGGACTGGAAGCAACTTTTCGTTTACGGGATCGTGTACAGGAAGCTGACCTGGAGCCCGACTCGGCACAACAATTGACCATAGATGTTCACTTCGCTAGCTCGCAATTGGCTGATGCGTCGCCGTTACTGCCATTTATCAAGGCGCGGACCACGCAGCGCCGTCCATTTTCTGGACAGCGCCTTAGCGCTGCGCAAAAAACGGTGCTGGAAACGGCGGTAGGGGATGGTTACCGGGTGATCTGGATAGAAGGCAGGGGTAAAAAGTGGCAGATGGCCCGGTTGCTGTTGCGCGCCGCCGGTATCCGTTTAACGATTCCCGAAGTCTATAAAGTGCATAAAAAAATCATTCACTGGAACGCCCGGTTCAGTCATGATCGCATCCCTGACCAGGCGCTGGGCGCCGATGCCGTATCCTTAAAAATGATGCAGTGGGCCCTGCAAAGCTGGGCCAGGGTAAAGATGCTCAACCGGTATTTCGGCGGTACGCTGATACCAAAAATACAGCTCGATTTGATACCTGCGTTGCGTTGTGCCGCGCATTTCGTGATCGTTGCCAATACCGCCAGATCGACAACCGAAACGTATCTTGCCGGCGGGCGCGCGACGCAGCGTTTCTGGTTGACGGCCGCCAGTCAGGGGCTGTTGCTGCAACCGGAGATGACGCCCCTGATTTTTGCTGCCTACGCCCGTGAGGGGATAAAGTTCACTGACAGACCCGGCAAAGACACCGATGCCGACAGGGTCAGAGGGGAGTTTGAAGCCTTGATCGGGAGTGGCGTCGATGCCGTCTTTATGGGGCGGATAGGGTTCGGTACAGCGCCGGTGTCCCGGTCGTTGCGCAAGACTATCGAGCAATTGAGTTTTTCCGGGTAATTAGTTGCGAAGCTCTGGCGTGTGATGCCTACGCCCGGGTCTCTAGTGTTAGGCGGCTTCAGTGGTCAGCATTAATTTTTGGGGGTACTTAGTTGATGGCGAAATTAGTTGATCAGTTCACCGCGTCTTTACCGGTCGCGCTTGTTGTCGCACTGTTTTCAGTCCTGTTTTCCGCCCAGGTTGTTGGCGAGGCGACGCCGGTCACCACGAAAAAAATGACCGATGTGCTGTTCTTTCCGGTGCGCGATGCGCCCGCGACAACATTGAGCCTGAATGACACCAGTGTTAGTTCAGAGCTGGGTGGCATTCTTAAGAGTATAAATTTTCGGGTCGGTGATAGTGTCAAGCAGCAGGAAGTGGTCGCGACCATGGACTGCCAGGACCACCAGATTTCTGTGACCCAGGCGGCGGCATCGCTCAAAGCGGAAAGAGCCAGGCTCGCCTTTGAAAGATCCCGGCTGAGCAAAGTAGAGCAATTGTCAAAGAACAACATTTCTGCCGAGGAGGTGGAAAGACGCTCATCGAATGCTGCCATATCGGCGGCTGAAGTAGAGCGCCTGGGAGCTGTGCTGAAAGCGGCTCAGCGCAGTGTGGAAAAGTGTTCGATTCGCGCGCCGTTTGATGCGGTGGTAATCGCCAAAATCGCTAATGTTGGCGACTATTTAACCCAGGGCAATCCCATCCTGCGTCTCCTGGATCGAGAAAATGTTGAAGTTTCTGCAAAAGTTCAGGAACAGGATCTGGATCTTCTAAAGAACGCCGGAGCGGTATTTTTTATCGCGAATGACATACGTTACCCGCTGACCTTGCGAGCGGTTCTGCCATTGATGGAAAGTCGTATTCGTAGTTATGAGGTACGTTTGGAGTTTGCTGGTAAGAAGGCGTATCCCGGTAGTACGGGGCGTACCCAATGGAACATACCGACACCTCATGTGCCGGCGGAATTGCTGGTGCGGCGCAAGGGTTTGGGGATATTTCTGGAAGTTGGCGGGCGCGCCAGGTTTCTCGCGCTGGATGACGCGACAGAAGGGCAGCCAGCGCCCGTCACGCGGGCCCAGCTTGGCACGGGCAATATAATAATCAACGGACGTTTCGAAATTAATGACGGCGATGCTGTGCGAGTGATCGAGCCCTGATTCAATGTTTGAAAAGCTCCTCGCGAATCATACGCTAACCAATCTGACATTTTTGCTGGTCCTGGTCGTAGGCTGGATAGCCTATTACCAGCTTCCGCGAGAGCAGGACCCCAGTATTAATTTCAATTGGGTCCAGGTCTGGACTTATTGGCCAGGTGCGACGGCGCCGGATGTCGAATCCAGAATTACCGGGCCTCTTGAAGAGGGCATCAAGAAGGTATCGGATGTCAAATTTGTATCCAGTACCAGCCGAGAAGGCGTGTCTGGCATTCTGATCAGATTTGACGACATGGACGATGATCAATTTGACAAAAGGATGACGGATCTGCGACGGGAGATACAGGCGCGTCGAGATGAGCTGCCAGACACCGTAAAACAGCCCGATATTTTTGAAATCTCCAGTTCGAAAACTTTCCCAACAGCCACCATTGTGGTGTACGGCAGTACCAATGATGCTGTGTTGCAAGGTGTCGCACACAATGTAAAAGAAGACCTCGAGCGTGTTGACGGGATTGATGATGTGTTATCAATTGGCGATCGGGGTGCAGAGCTGCAGGTTGAGTTTGACGCCAATCGGCTCGTTGGTCTGGGTATTTCCGCGGTGGATCTTGCCGATACTGTCACGGCTTATTTTAGGGATCTTGTCGCCGGCGATGTATCTCTGGGTGATCAGAAATGGCTGATTCGCTTAACTGGGACAAGCAGTGACCCTTCCTATCTGGGTAAATTTCCGATAGCCAGTCAGCAGGGCGAAGTTTTATTGCGCAGCATCGCTGAACTAAAAAATGGTCGGGCTGATGCACAGGAGCTGGTTCGTTATCAGGGGCAGGATGCGGTCTTGCTGCTTATCTTTAAAAAAGGCAAGGCGAATAATCTCACCTTGCTGGAGCAGGTGAATAGTTACATAAAGCATAAGAATCAGCTGCTGGAGAGAACAGGCATAGAGCTTGCGCTGCTGGATGACCAGACCGAGGCCACACGCTCAGCCCTGAGTGTGATGGAGGGGAATGCCCTGCTCGGACTGCTTTTTGTCATGTTAAGTACCTGGGCTTTTCTCGGGTTTAAGATTGCGCTGTTTACCAGTATCAGTATTCCCTTTGTCCTGGCAGGTGTTTTTTTTACACTCGGGTTAACCGGTGAGACGCTAAATATTACGGTTTTGCTGGCGGTGGTAATCAGTCTCGGTATGTTGGTCGATGATTCAATCGTCGTCGTGGAGGGCATGTACCACCACTTGCAGCGCGGCCTCGATGGCGTCAGCGCTGCGAAGATGGCTCTCAAAGAGGTCGGAGTGCCGGTTGCCACAGCAGTCATGACAACTATCGCGGCGTTTCTCCCTCTGATGTTATTGCCTGGCGTGCTGGGTGATTTCATGCGTGTTGTCCCGCTGGTGGTCAGTATTGCGCTGGTGATCAGCCTTATTGAAGCATTCTGGATATTACCCAGCCATGTGATTGAGTTTAACCCCGAGTTTTCGGTGCAAAGTAAAGCCGATCAAGTGCGCAGTCGCGTTACTGCGTATTTAAGAACGCGCTATGTAAAGAGTCTCGCGCAGGTATTGCGCAGGCCAAAAGCAACATTCTCGGTGTTACTTATTCTTATTGCGCTGGCTGGTACAACGGTATTTTCCGGGTTGGTCAGGGTCGATTTTTTTGCGACCGATTACTTTCGTCTATTTTATGTGAACATTGAGATGCCGCCGGGTACTAATCTTGAGAAAACGAGTGCCACGCTTAGTCAGATTGAAAAGATAGTTAAGGCAAAATTAGCACCCGGGGAAATTAGAGGCATAGTTAGCTACGCTGGTCAGCAATCGACAGATCAGGGCGCTTTTACCGGCGCGGAACGTGGTCAGGTGTTCGTCAGTCTTACATCACCCAGGCCCGGTGACCGAGGTCTTGAGGAAATCATCGACGATTTACGGGGCGATTTATTATCTGTTCCGGGACCCAAAAATATCTCGTTTCTCAAACGCAGAACCGGCCCACCAACAGCGAAGCCTGTCAGTCTTAAGGTGCGTGGTGACGACATTGACGAAATCCGTCGCGCGGTTATTGCGCTCCGGAATATTTTGGAGACGACACCGGGGGCCAGCGATATTACGGACGATGATACCAGGGGTGGTATGGAGCTCATGGTGCAGCTCAACCCTGACGCGATAACACGAGCGGGACTTCATCCGGCTGATGTGGCCAGAGCGGTTCGCCTGTACGCAGCGGGTGAAATTGTGGCTCATATGCAGCACCGGGGGGAGAAGCTGGATGTTCGTGTCCGTGCAAAACCTGCTCAATTACAGGATATAGACGCTTTTCTTGGCAACACGCTGGGTCTGGAAGATGGTGGCAGTGTGCCGCTGGGTGAATTGCTTAAGCATGAAGAGCGCGTCACGGTTTCAAATATCAGGCATTACAATTTTCGGCGTGCCGTTACAGTGGAGGCTAATCTCGACGCCAGTGTCACCGACACGCTGAGCGCTAACAACTTTATTCGTGGCAGGTGGCAGGGCCTGGCGGCGCAATATCCGGGTGTCAGCCTGGATTTCTCAGGCGAGCTGGACGATATCACGGAAAGCCTGGGCGCCATGGCTGCCCTGTTTACGCTGGGGCTCGGTCTGGTCTACCTGATTCTGGGTACGCAGTTTAAGAGTTATGTGCAACCGATCATCATTCTGCTGACCGTACCCCTTGCGTTTATTGGTGTCATCTTTGGCTTGTTAATCAGCGGTAACCCACTGAGCCTGTTTACTCTCTACGGGATCGTTGCGCTGGCTGGTATTGCCGCAAACGATGCCATCGTGCTGATTTCGACGGCCAACAGAACGCTCGATAAGGGCTGTTCGACAAGACTGGCGATCCTTCGAGCTGCCAGGCGTCGGCTGGTGCCCATCCTGATTACGTCAATAACGACAATCGCCGGTCTTTTGTCACTGGCCACCGGGCTCGGGGGTGCATCGTTGACCTGGGGGCCGGTTGCGACCGCGATTGTCTGGGGGCTGGGGTTTTCAACGGTGCTAACGCTGTTTGTCATCCCGCTGTGTTATCTGGTATTCGTTAAACCAAAGCCTTTGGGGATCGTGTTAAGGGCGCCCGGTACATCTCCGGGCGTGCTGGGTAATATCACCCATCGCGCCAGTGCTTTACTGGGTGTGTCACTGCGCTCAGACGACGGCGCCCTCACCGGTGTTTTGCATGACCCGGAGCAGCGGCAAGTTTATGAGGCGGGTATTCACGCGCTTCGCGAAGAAGACACCAGCCAGGCAATAAAATGTTTTGAGCGGCTGGCGGAACGAGAGCCTCGTATCAAGACATACCATTTGCTGGCGGCACAGTCTCTGGTCAGGCATATGCAGAAGCATGAGTGGGACATAGGCTATGCGGTAAGGTACAAACGTCACCTGAGACGGGCCAGGGCCATCGACCCACATGATGCCAAGATCGCGGTGTTGCGCAAGGCTTATGGGGCACTTCGGCACGGCGATCTCGACGAATAAGGGCCAGCTCAGCTTAGGGTCGGCTCAGTTTAGGGTCGGCTCAGCTTAGGGCCGGCGGTGTCTATTTTATTTGGGCGGCCTGTATTTCCT
>JBFJZC010000179.1:0-6366 GCA_041622295.1 Porticoccaceae bacterium | reverse complement strand
GCTGGAGACGCTGATTTTGCGCAACGAGAAAATCATTAATCGACTGCTTTTTATCACCGATAGCCGCAACCCACTCAGTTAGCAGCGGTCCGCTTTCTGTCACCTCCAGATAAGGTCCGAGGTCAGTTTTCAGCTGCTCCTGGTAGTCAAAAGGAAATTTTTCTGCGTACTCTTCAACAAAAAAATCGAAGGGATTGATTGCGGTTAAATCAGCAATCACTTCCACTTTAAAGGAGAATTTCCTGGTTTTTTCAGGAAATACCAGACGGGCAAGGAAATTCCCGAAGGCGTCTTGCTGCCAGTTAATAAAATGATTTGCTGGCTCAATCTGCAATGTGTAACTGTGAATCGGTGTGCGGCTATGCACCGCCGGTCGCAAGCGCAGAATATGTGGCGACAGCGCTATCGGGCGATCAAAGTTGTATTCCGTGGCGTGCTGGATCGCAACACGTATTGCCATTTTATTCTCCTGGTAAAGATTACAAATTTACTGGCATCTACCCAGAGGTCACTAAGGTCGACCCAGGGACGGTTAACACCCATCAAAAACAGGCCCGCTACCCTGATGACAACTGGTGCAAATGGGCCAACTGAATCGGTACTTCGTCGCTACAGTCCGGGAAACACCCACCGAGACCATATGCTAACGCAGCGCTCAAACCTTAACGCTTGACGGTTTTGAGCTGGCGAGGAAAGGTGTTTTACTGAAGGCGTCTACACGCCCCGCGACGACAAACCGCCTGCACAACGCGGGAAACTTTCCACCAGGGGGAACCGTCGTCACTCAAGGTGACGCCAAATACCCGCCTGATCATTATGCGTATGATACCGCTGTCGATAACACAAATAACCGACCCGCAACAAAGTTAATGGCTCGTTATCCTAACACCTATAACCCTGGCGAGACTCATAACGCTCAAAACTGTGACTTGCAATGTGGAACTTTTGATCAGCGCTCGGTTACCACACACCTGTTACGTAACGCATGGACATTTATCGAGTAATTACCACGCTAATGTCGCGCCAGAGCAGGCGCGCTGCGTCCGGCACGTTTCACACTGTGCCGGTTATACCTAAACCGTGCGACAAAAAAAGACCCACATCAGCTGACGTAGGTCTCCTGTCGGTTCAAAACCGGCGTTCAACGATCTCGCACGCCAAACATCGGCACGGGTTTTAGCTCGGTTAACTGACAGCGGGGATAGTCTGCGCCAAACCAATGCCTTCTATCACCTTAATACCCGGGGCGATGCGACCATTCGGGGACATCATGTCCGTTGTCCCATTGATCAGGACAGGGCAAAACCTGCCGTCATACCACCGTCGGCAATAAATTCGGAGCCCGTCGAATAGGAGCTGTCGTCTGAAGCCAGGTAAGCGGCCAGCGTGGCCATCTCTCTGGGCTGGCCAATCCGTCCAACAGGTACCGCAGAAAACAGGGTATTGGCGGCGTCGCCGGTCAGGCCCGCATCCGTCACCATATTGGTCAATATTCCGCCAGGGTGGATTGAATTTACGCGGATATTATCCGGTCCGAGCTCCATTGCGGCGACCTTGGTCATACCGCGCACGGCGAACTTGCTGGCACAGTACGCGATGCCACCGACCATACCGCCCATTCCCGCAATCGACGAAATATTTATTATTGAACCGCCACCGGCTTTTTTCATCTCGCCAGCCACCGCACGCATGCCAAGAAATACGCCCAGCTGATTAATATTAATTACATTCATATAATCTTCAGGGCTCATATCGTGGAAAGGCTTAATGCCAGCAATTGCTGCATTGTTAATCAGCACATTAACTTTCCCAAAGGCCGCCACCGTTGCCGCCACCGCAGCTTGCCAGGCATTTGCATCCCTCACGTCAAGGTGTATGGCGCGAGCTGAATCGCCAAGATCCGCAGCAACCCTTTTTGCCTCGGCATCCAGTACATCACAAATCATTACTTCGGCACCGCGCTCAACAAACAGCCGGGCCTCAGCTTCGCCCTGACCACGCGCTGCCCCAGTAATTAACGCTACCTTTCCTTTTAGATCAGACATTTTCGTTCTCTCTTTATAGTGGGTTTATGGCAAGGATTTTTGCACTCTCGCCGCTCGCAAGTCCAGCGGTTTATACGCTCGCCGCGGTAGGTGCCCGTTAGCGAATCGACCCCTGATAATAATTTTCAGAAAATTCACGCGCCATAGCGCTCTTGCTTAACGGAACGAAAAGCCCTCTAATTGACCAAAATCGAGACAGACAACAATTAGAAATATTTCCTGTAAAAAGTAAGTCACAGCAGCGGCTGGAGCGATGTTACAACCATAAATGGACGACAATATTCGCGGGGTGCAGCACACAGGAAATGCTCAAATAATTATTAACTACAGGGGTTAACTTATGGCGGCACATGAAATAAGTATCGGCGTCGATGTCGGCGGCACGCACACAGATTTGTCCGCGGTGCAGGGCACCAATATTGTTCGCGCCAAGGCGCTGACAACTCACGACGATTATTCCGTGGGTATTTTTAACGCCCTTGGCAACGTGGCCGAGACGATCGGCATGTCGGTTGAAGAATTGCTGTCCAGGCACTGCCGCGCTTTCGTTAATGGCAACACCATCGTCACCAACTCATTAACCGAGCTCAAAGGTGCCAGGGTTGGCGTACTAGTGACGGGTGGTTTTGCGGATATTCTGCGGGTTGGTCGGGGCGCACGCCTGAATATCCGCGACGATCATTTACAGCGCAACCTGCCGCGGCTCATCCCCCAGGAGTTGGTGGGCGAAATTGATGAGCGAATCGACCGGGACGGCAAGGTCATTGTCGCCCTCAATCACATGCAGATAGAAGAGGAGGTTCGCAGGCTGGTCGAGCTCGGCGTTGACTGCATTGCCGTGTGCTTTTTATGGAGTACCGCCAATGGCGATCACGAGCGCGAAGCCGAAGAGATTATTAACCGCATCGCGCCAGACATTTTTGTTACTCGGTCAGTCTCGGTGGCCTCCGTCTTTCGCGAATACGAACGCTGGCAAACTGCCATTTTGAACTGCTACGTGCAACCTCCCGTCAAAGGTTTTGTTGAAACAGTATCGCGGGGCCTGCGCAGCCGCGGCTATACCAGAGCCCTTGAGTTTTTTAATGGCCTGGGCGGCGTCCTCACAGAAGAAGTGGTCAAACAAGTGCCCATCCAGCTGTACAGCTCTGGACCTGCTGGCGGCGCGGTAGGTTCAGCTGCATTGGCCAAACGCTACGACCTCGATGAAGTGCTGTGCGGCGATATGGGTGGCACCAGTTTCGATACCATCCTTATTCACAAACAGGAGCCCAAGGTGGTGCAGCGCTGCACCATCGGTCGCTTCGACACCGCGCTTAACCTGCTCGACATCGACTCCATCGGCGCGGGTGGCGGCAGTATCATTCACCTGGATTCCAGAAGTATCCCTCAGGTTGGTCCACAGAGCGCTGGCTCAACACCCGGCCCCGCCTGTTCAGGGCGCGGCGGCACCGAACCCACCGTCACGGATTGTATGGCGGTCATGGGTTTTATCGACCCGAAGAATTACCTCGGCGGTAACTACGAGCTCGACCTTGAAGCGGCCAAATTCGCACTGGAAGATAAAGTCGGCAATGCGCTGGGCTGGGACGCTCTCAAAACTGCCGCCGGAGCCTATGCCCTGGTCGTCGCTAACATGGCCAACGCGCTGCGCGAGGTGTCGGTCAGTCGCGGCCGCGATCCGCGAAAGTGCACATTTATCGCCTACGGCGGCGCGCTGCCTGTGTTCAGCGCATCAATCTGCCAGAGACTCGGCATTACGGACATGATTGTACCCGGGCAGAGCTCAGCTTTTTCAGCCTACGGCCTGCTTGAGGCGGACTATATCCGCCGCGAGTCAGCGACGATCGGCTGGCTGATCGGTCAGGAAGAGGGCTATGGCCACATGATCGCTACCCGCGACCGTCTTGAACAGATCATTCGTCAGGATCTACAGGAAGCCGGGTTCAGCGATAAGGATATGCAAATCACCTACGGCGGCGACTTCCGCTACGTTGGCCAACTGGCAGAAATGTACATGCCGATGCACAAAGCCGATGTGGAAAAAAACCTCGGTGCGGCTATCGGGCCAGTTTTTAATGTCGCCTATGAAGAGGAATTCGGTCCCGGTACCGCCTGGACCGAATCCGAACTCATGCTGGTTAATTACGTGGTGACCGGTGTTGGCCTGCGGCAAAAGCCGGATATTCAACCGGTCAGCGCCGAACCCCGTGACGCCAGCAACGCCATCATATCGACCCGGCGTCTGTTTTTGCCCGATGAACAGCAGTGGGCGGAAACACCGATTTATGACGCGGTAAAACTTGAACCGGGCACATACTTCGAAGGTCCCGGCATTATCGATTGTCGCGACACCACCATCTATATCCCGCGCAACGCCACAGCGCGCCGGGATGAATACAACAATTTCCGGGTGTCCATTGCCCGCTAATTGTCCGGGACAGACACGTATTAACCTATTAAACAGGGATAGCGCCTCACTAGAGGCAGGAGAAATATCATGACCGCCAATACCGCCACCAAGCCGGTTTCACAGGACATGCCACGCACCGCGACGGACGAATTCGATCCCATCACCGCCGAAGTAATTCGCTCAGCCTTCGACAACATCACCACCGAAATGAGTCTGGTACTGTTGCGCACCTCGGGTTCTCCGGTGTTAACTGAATCGAAGGACTTTTCCACCGTTGTATTTGATGCCGATCTCAATCAAATCGGCTCATCCGGTTATATATTGCTGCACATGTCGTCATCGCGGCTTGGCGTGGAAGCCATTGCCAAAGCTCGGGTGCCCCACGATATCAACCCCGGTGATGCCTTTATCTGCAACGACCCCCACACCAGCGGCGCCCTGCATCAGGGCGACGTCGGCATTGTCATGCCGGTGTTCCACAACGCAGACCTGGTAGGCTGGACATTTTCCAATGCCCACCTGATGGACGTCGGCGGCGCGGCCATCAGCGGCTTCGCACCAGAGGCCCGCGACACCTACTCTGAGGCGCTGCGTTTTCCCGGCACGCGGGTGGCGCGCAACGCCGTACTCGACGAAGAATGGGTGGGTTTCATGCGCAATAACGTGCGGGTTCCGCTGTCATTTATCAGTGATCTACGCAGCCTGGTTGCCGCCTGCAATGTCGGCGGTGATCGGCTGGTCGACCTCATTGAAGAATACGGCCAACAGACCCTCAGGAAATACACCAACTACAACATCGAACTGACCGAAAAGGCGCTACGCGCCCGCATTTCCCGCCTGCCCAACGGCACTTACCATACCTACGACTACGTGGAATACGACGGTTTCGGTGACGGTAGTCTGAATCCGATTTTTTGCGAGATGACCGTTGCCGGCGACCAGCTCAAATTCAAATTCTCCGGCTGTCCCCAGGTCGCCGCGTTTATCAATGCCGGACGCTCCGCAGTGGAAGGCAGTTTGATTGCACCAATCATGTGCCAGTTTGCACCGGACATCCCCTTTAATCAGGGTTTCTGGAACTGTCTGGAAATCGATCTCGGCGAGCCGGGCACGATTATTAACCCGGTCGTACCCGCCCCGGTCACCAGCGGTCACGCCTCGGCCGGTATGCGCGCTGGCCGTATGGTGCAGGAAGCGCTGGCTGCCGCCTGCGCCGCCTCCGAAGATGAAGAATTGCGCAGCCGAGTGTCAGGACAATCCTCAGGCGCCGTCACGCTGGGCATCTGGTTCGGTACGGATAACAAGGGCAACCCCTCCATGTTTATGCCCTTTGGCATGGCAGTCGGCATTGGCGGCCCCGGCCAGACCATCGGCGACGGGCAGGATTGCTACGGTATGCAATCAACGCTGGCCATTAAATGGGCCGACGTGGAAGTGCAGGAACTGGACTCTCCCGTGTTAATGCTGTGGCGCAAAGTCCTCGGTAATGCCGGCGGGGCCGGTGCCAGCCGCGGCGGACTGGCAATTGATGAGGCATTTACGCTGTATGGCGCCGATAATTTTGTAGGCATGAACTTTCAAAGCGGTGCGGAAATACCCGCCCGTGGTTTTGCCGGCGGCATGCCGGGTGGCAACGGTAAAGCCTGGTTGATCCGCCATGGTGAAGTCGACAAATTGCTGGCCGCTGGGAAACTGCCCACCTCGCCTGAACTGGTCAAAGGCGTGGTTGACCAATCGTTACGCGGCTGCCAGACCAACATCGCGTTCGCAAAAGGCGATGTCTTCAGGGGTATTGGTGGCGGCGGTGGCGGACTGGGCGACCCTTTTCTGCGCGCACCGGCTCTCATTGAGCAGGACCTTATCGACCGCGCCATTTCAAAAGCCGCCGCCGAACAACTCTATGGTGCCGTG
>JBFJZC010000178.1:0-6371 GCA_041622295.1 Porticoccaceae bacterium | reverse complement strand
TTGGCGAGCCCTGCCACTGTCTGGCATAGACATAAACTAAACTGGTCGGACTGAGGGACGGATCTCGCAATGCTTCAGCGAGATTAACCTGTACCGTTAACAGCCCGACTTGAGCATTAGCACCTTGTAAGCTGACAGCTTTGGCGACACCTGCCTGTAACGCACGTGCATTGCCTGAATCCGGAGGCAATAAACTGAGCGCCCGCCGCCAGTAAGTCACCGCATTGCTGTAATCGGCCTGTGAAAATGCCGCCACCCCGGCGAGTTCCAATGCCAAGCCATTGTTCGGATCGAGGGCGAGCGCCCTGCTGACAAGGCTCGTTGCCTCTTCGGTGATGTGCTGGTCAGAGTCGACGAAGATGGCCTGTGCCAGCTCGGCATTTACCTCCGCATCGTCAGGCGCTAACGCTAAGGCCCGTCGGTAAGCCTGCACCGCGGCAGCGCCCTGACCCGCCTCCTGTTCGATTCGAGCAAGTAACATCCAGTAGTATAAATTGTCATCCCTCTGTCCGAGACGGTTTACCAGTGCGCGCTGCAAAGTCGAGCCGGACGCCTGATCCGGTGACTCGAGTAAGCTTCGAATCTGCATATCCTGGATGGCACCAAACTGCCAATAAAGCCCTGCCGCCGCCACCATCAACACCCCAGCCGTAACAACAAGTAGCGCCCTGCCGCCTTTGTGTCCTACGACTGATTCGCCACCGTCGCCTGCGCCACCATCATCAACCTGATCGATCAACAGCTGGCGTTGCGCCTCTATCAACAGTGCCTGACGCTGGTCGTTATCATCATCGTCCTTGTTATCGTCATCACCACCACTATTATTGCCGGCACCGCTGGCTTGTAGCAGTTCCAGTTCGGCAGCGTATTCGTGGTACAGCGCAATATTCGTCGGGGTATTGCCACGCACCGACTCGACAACATCCCTACCGGGCACAAAGGCCCGGTAACAAATAAAACTCGCCGCACCCGCCAGCATAAAAGCTGCTAATAACAGAGTGGTCACCGTGGCTCCCCTTCGCTGGCCCTTGTCACACCGTCACTCGGACCAGCAAGCAAGCGGTTGACCCGCGCTTGCTCGGCAACGTTAAGCCCGAGCTCATGCTCGCCCGCCGCAAGCGGCTGTGCGCGACGACGGTAGACAACCACACCAACTACCAGTCCGCCGATCAATAACAACGCAACGGGGGCCAGCCACAACAGATAGGTGCCCGGCTGAAGCCGGGGTCGGTAGAGAATAAACTCACCGTAACGGGCTACCAGGTAATCACTGATTGCCTCATCACTGGCACCCTCTTCAAGCATACGGCGGATTTGTTTTCGCAAGTCAGCGGAAATCGGTGAATCAGATTCAGCGAGGTTCTGATTCTGACATTTCGGGCATCGGTACTCCTCCACCAGATGGTGGTATCTCTCAGAGAGTTGCCTGGTGGACAGTTGATCGACATCCACCACCGCCCCGGCCACCGCTGCCCACAGCCCCAACACACACACCATGGCACCGGCGACAGTCACTTTGTAACGAACCCGTAACTTAATGATCATCGCAAAACGCCAGCCTGAACGCCGCCCAGGGACTCGTACAGCGGCGCTACTTTGTCCCGCCAAACCCGCTCATCAATCACTCCGATGTGTTTCAGACGAATAATACCTTCGCTATCAACCAGGTAAGTTTCAGGCGCACCGAAGACACCCAGATCAAGACCCAGCGAGCCATCCCGATCAACAATGTTTTCCCGGTAGGGATTACCCAACTGCGCCAGCCATGCGCGGGCATCCGCACCGTCATCTTTGTAATTGAGCCCGACAATGGCAACACCCCGATCCGCCAGCTCAATCAGGTAGGGATGTTCCGCGCGGCAGGAAAAACACCACGTTGCCCATACATTGAGTAAGGTCACCTGGCCCTTCAACACTTCCTGGGTAACCAACTGGTGCTCATCATCAAGACGCGGCAATGTAAAAACCGGCACAGGTCTGTCGACCAGCGCAGAGGGCATCGCATTTGGATCCCGCCCCAAACCCCAATATAGAAAGCTGGCCAGCAGGACAAAGACCAACAACGGAATAAACAGCTTAAACCGCGCCATCCTGCACCCCTGCAACTTCACTTTGGCCCGCTGCTTTACGCAAATCCACCGCCGCGGCAGACGGGGGTCGTGTTATCCGCGCAGGGCGATAGCGCTTGTCCAGGGCCGCAATGCCGCCCCCGAATGCAATCATCAGAGCGCCCAACCAGATCCAGCGCACCAGGGGTTTCACGTAAACCCGCACTGACCAGGCACCCCCCGCCATCGGCTCACCAAGGGCCACATAGATATCGCGAAACAACCCTCCGTCGATATCGGCTTCGGTCATAACCTGGCCGCCTGCCGTGTAATGCCGTTTTTCAGGCTGCAGTAACGCCACCAGGCTGTTGTTGCGCGACACCTCAAACCGCCCTCGACGCGCCTTGTAGTTAGGGCCGGCGCTGATCTCCACACCGCGAAACAGGAAGGTATATCCTGCCACCGTCACGGCTTCGCCGGGTTCCAGACGAACGTCTTTTTCCTCACTGTAGTGACTGGTCAGGCCGACACCGATAATCGCCACGGCAATACCCAGGTGAGCACACACCATGCCGTAATAGCTGCCGCGCAAGCGTCTGGCACCAGCCCAGCGCCCCTGTGCGGAAGCACTTTTACTTAACCAGTCGCGCCATGACCACACGACAATCCAGGCCCCAACGGCAAGCGCCATAAACGGCAATACTCGATAAGGAAAACCTGCCAGCGGCAACACGACCGCCGCCACCAAAACACTGATCAGTGCTGGCCACATCGCGGTGCTCGCCAGGGCACGAGCCGGATAACGTTTCCAGCGCATCACCGAGCCCGGGGCCATGATCAGCCCCAGCAACAGAGCCAGAGGCACAAAAAATAGATTGAAATACGGTGGGCCAACCGAGATTTTCCCCCACCCGAGCACATCGGCAATGAGGGGATATAAAGTACCGATCAAAATCGTCGCCATCGCAACCAGTAACAAAATATTGTTGCCCAGCAGGAATGTTTCTCTGGACAACCAGTCAAAACTGGCACTGCTTCGTATGGCCGGTCCCCTGAGCGCAAAGAGCAACAGCGACCCGCCGATGACTATCGCCAGAAAACCCAGGATAAATACACCTCTTGCAGGGTCGGCTGCAAAAGCATGAACCGAGGTCAAAACACCGGACCTGACCAAAAAGGTGCCCAGCAAACTAAGTGAAAATGCCAGGATGGCCAGTAACAGCGTCCAACTGCGAAACAGGCCGCGCTTCTCGGCTACTGCGAGACTGTGAATTAAAGCGGTGCCCACCAGCCATGGCATAAAAGATGCGTTTTCAACGGGATCCCAGAACCACCAGCCCCCCCAACCTAACTCGTAATAAGCCCACCAGCTACCTAAGGCAATACCCACCGTCAGGAAAGCCCAGGCGGCATTGGTCCAGGGCCGTGTCCAGCGGGCCCAGGCTGCATCCAGGCGACCAGCCATCAATGCCGCCAAAGCAAAGGAAAACGCCACCGAAAAACCGACATAACCCATGTAAAGCATCGGCGGATGTATGATCAGGCCAATATCCTGGAGCAGCGGATTCAGATCTTTGCCCTCGGCCGGAAAGAACGGCAGCAGGCGCTCAAAGGGGTTGGAGGTTAATACCAGAAAAAGGTAGAAGCCTACGGCTATCATGCCCATCACGGACAACACCCGGGCCACCATATCCAGGGGTAAACTGCGACTGAACAGGGCCACAGCCAGTGTCCAGCCGGACAGTATCAGCGCCCACAAGAGCAGAGAGCCTTCATGGGCTCCCCAAACAGCACTGAATTTGTAGCGGTCCGGTAGCCTCGAATTAGAGTTATCGGCGACATAGCGTACGGAAAAATCGTCACCGAGAAACAACGCCACAAGACAGGCGAAACTGATCACGACAAAAACAAACTGCCCGTAGGCGATGGGCCGCGCAGTGCTCATCCACAAGCTGTTCGCGGACAGCGTACCCATCAGGGGAATAAATGCCTGAGCTATCGCCAGGCATAACGCCAGGATCAGTGCAAAGTGGCCAAATTCAGCAATCATTCAGGTACCGAGTTTTTGGATCCGGCTGGTTTTTCTGGCCCCGAGGGATTCAGGGGATTGACGAGCATAATTTTTTCAGCAGCTTTGCCCTCGCCAATCTTGCTCTTATCAGACTCACTGCTGACAGCCTTTCTTTCGTGGGCCTGCAACATAGCGTCAGCCACTTCCGGCGGCGTATATTCCTCGTCATGCTTCGCCAGCACCTCATCGGCTGCGAACACCCCTGTTGATGTCCATCGCCCGGTTGCCACCGCCGCTTCACCTTCGGCGAACATGTCCGGCAGTATGCCGCTGTAGCTTATGGGTACCTGTGCCGCTCCGTCGGTAACGTCAAAAGTCACAGCCAAAGAAGCTGCATTACGCACGACGCTGCCTCGCACAACCATACCACCCACGCGAATTCTGGCATCTTCAGGTGCATCTCCGGCCATCACCTGCGACGGGGTATAGAATAAATTGATATTTTCCCGAAGCGCGTACGTTAACAAGGTCACGCCGACTGTGGCCACGCTAATAATGAAAATAACCAGATACAACCGTTGTTTGCGTGCTGCTTTCATTTTGCGCCGCCCTGCTGGCGCCGTCTGTCATTAGCAGCAAGGAATTTACTGCAACGGCGCAAGGGCGCGACCACTAGCCATATGAGTACCATGATGGATATCGCATAGGCACTCCAGACATAGGTGCCGTGGCCACCCATCGCTAAAAACTCCATCATCGTTTCAAATTGGAAGGTCATTCAGAGCGGACCCGGACTGCGACCACCCGCCATTCTCTGCTCACGGTAACTCCTTCACCCAGGAAGTGCGTTGTTCACGGTTGAGAATTTCTGCTCGCGTATTGAGAATCAACACCAACGCGTAGAAGCAATAAAAACCCAGAATCATCACCACAAGGGGTTTTAACATGGCCGGGTGCATGCTCGGCGCGCTGGTGAATTTAATGGTCGCAGGCTGGTGCAAAGTGTACCACCAGTCCACCGATTTGTAGATAATTGGAATATTAACAGTACCCACCAAACCCAGAATCGCGCAGGCCCTGTAAGCCGTATCGCGGGACGTAAAAGCGTGGCTCAGGGCGATCACACCCAGATAGAGAAACAACAGCACCAGCATCGAGGTAATTCGCGCATCCCATACCCAATAGGTACCCCAGGTGGGCTTGCCCCATATTGCACCGGTCAGTAGCGCCAAAAATGTCAGCGCAGCGCCAAGGGGTGCCGCCGCGACCATCACCATTTCAGCCAGTTTGATTCTCCAAATCAACGCCACCGCGCCCGCCATAGCCATCACGTAGTAACCGGCCAGCGCCAGCATCGATACCGGCACATGGATATAAATGATTCGGAAACTGTTGCCCTGCCTGGCATCCTGCGGCGCAAAGCCCAGGCCCCAGATCAGCCCTACTGTCAGCAAACCGCCAGTGAGGATGGTCAACCAGGGCAACCAGCTACTCGACGCCCGATAAAACCACCGCGGTGAGCCAAGCCGGTGAAACCATTCCCTGACAAACTGCCACATATCGTTACCCGTTTATTCCGACTTTTAGCGCGCCTGCGGCGGCAAAGGGACTGGTCAGCAGTGCAAAGGCGAAGAAAGCTCCCAGCAACGCCAGTACGGGAGCATAATCCAGTCCATCGACTGCCCGGTGTACTGCGTTTGCGCCAAAAATCAGCACTGGAAAATACAGGGGCATCACTATCAACGACAACAGGACCCCGCCTTTTCGTAAGGCAACTGTCAGCGCTGCGCCAACGGCGCCAATCAGGCTAAAACACGCCGTTCCCAGCGCCAGCCCTACAACCAGCGGCACATAACCGGCTTCAGGAAGCGCCAGCATCATCGCCAGAACCGGCGCCAACAGGGTAATAGGCAAACCGGTGACCAGCCAGTGGGCCAGCACCTTGGCGGTGACCAGTACCCAGAGCGGCATGG
This sequence comes from Porticoccaceae bacterium, assembly GCA_041622295.1. GTDB lineage: Bacteria > Pseudomonadota > Gammaproteobacteria > Pseudomonadales > Porticoccaceae > HB2-32-21. The sequence continues at coordinate 339 of JBFJZC010000178.1, read as the reverse complement.
GACTGAGTATAATTTGCACCAATGCCCCATCAGAAAAATCGTCCTGAAACAGCCCGTCCAGCGCCAGCAACGTAGCCAGCAAAGCCGTTATCCAGATCATGCCGGGGGCGATGATTGCCAGGCGTGACGCCTCCGGGCTAATCGCCAACGGCACCAGTGAGGTGGTCATAACAAAAAATACCAGCGGATTTAGCGCGTCACTGCGATGGCGAAGAGCCAGCAGTAAATCACGGCGCAGCAGCCCACAAAACCCTCCAGCACAGACCATCGTTAATGGACACTCGCGACATGTTCACTGAGCAGCAGGTTGCTCACCCCCGCTACGGACAGGGGCTGGTG
>JBFJZC010000177.1:0-6376 GCA_041622295.1 Porticoccaceae bacterium | reverse complement strand
TGCCCGTTCATTTCTGAGAGTAACCAAGAGCATACAATCATGTCTGACAAATATGACACTGCAGAATTGCGGGTAAGTTACGGTATTGGCCGGCAAATGGGCGATCAATTGGCTAAAAGCCCCTTTGATGACATCAAGCTAGGTGCGTTGATGGATGGCATTACCGATGCCGTTACCGGCCAGCCCAGCCAGGTAGATACCGAAATTCTGAGAGAAGCCTTTGAAGAAATAAACAAACGTATTGAAGCGAATGGCGCCGGTGATAAGGCAGCATCTACTGCCGACGGCGAGAAGTTTCTCACTGAGAATGCGCAGCGTGATGAAGTTACCGTCACCGAATCTGGGCTACAGTACGAGATTCTTACTGCCGGGCAGGGCGCAAAGCCAACGCACTCATCAAAAGTTCGTACTCACTACGAAGGTACGTTGCTTGACGGGCAGGTGTTTGACAGCTCCTACAAGCGCGGCCAACCCGCCGAGTTTCCGGTCAGCGGCGTTATAGCGGGCTGGACTGAGGCGCTGCAAATGATGGAAGAAGGCGCCAAATGGCGTTTGTATGTTCCCTATCATCTCGCTTATGGCGAACGTGGTGCGGGCGGCCTGATTGGCCCCTACGCGACTTTGATTTTTGACGTGGAGTTGATTTCGGTATTGGCTTAGGAACCTGGCAACGGCGGGTTTTTTAGCAGCGTTGTGATAGTTGTCGCCAGCAGCGAGAGGCCTGTTTAATGACTGAATTTAACTGTCAGTTTTAATTCAGTCATTAAAATGAACCAGGCTTTGCTGAACCCGCTTATTGCTTGTCACGTAATAAGAAGACAATAATCAGACCAGTAAGAAGGCAATAACAGGAGGGCGCAAGGTGGTGACGACCGATGAAAGCGATGTCTTGTTGCATGAGCGCCGCGGGCGTGTAGGCGTTATTACCTTCAACCGCCCCAGGCACCGCAACGCCCTGTCACCACAACTGTTGAGGGAGTTGTGCCAGGTGCTGGCCGACTGGGCGGCGAGTGGTGATGTTCGCGTGCTTATTTTGACCGGCGCTGGCGACAAGGCGTTCTCGGCGGGTTATGACATCAGCGCCATCGAAACCGTTGGCCCTGGCCATAAAGAAACGCGGCTCAGCGGCGCCACCGGCACACCGTTTGAGCAGGCGCTGGACGCGGTCAAAAACTTCCCCTTTCCAACCATCGCCATGATTAACGGCCATTGCTTTGGCGGTGCCCTGCATCTGGCTTTGTGTTGCGACCTGCGCATTGCTGCGGACCACATCTCTATAGGTATGCCGCCTGCCAAACTTGGCGTCGTATACGGCCCCGAGGGTTTGCTGCAATTTATTCAGGTGCTGGGCAGCGCTAAGGCGCGGGAACTACTCTTTACCGGTCGCCCCTACCGAGGCAATCAAATTACCGACATGGGTTTGGTCGGGCAACTGGTGCCCGCTGAGCAACTGGCCGATACTGTATTTACTCTGGCGGAAGAAATAGCCAACAACGCGCCATTGGCGTTAAAAGGTATAAAACGCATTATGAATATGGTGGAGGAACCCCTTTTCGGTGAGGCCTTACGGGCCGAAGCTAAGCAATTAGTCGCCGAATCTTTTCGCAGTGCCGACCTGAAGGAGGGCCAGGCCGCTTTTCTCGAAAAAAGAAAACCTGTCTTTACCGGGAAATAGGTGATCGCGAGAAAATGAGTGGCCAGTTAGTTATCTGACGATATATAACAGGGATAATATAACCGCGATAAAAAACAACCACTACGAAAATAGCAGGGGAAATGTCATGCGAGACTTCAAAGACAAACTGGATCGTTTTGCCCGCGCTGTTGAGCAACAGGATGGCGCTGCGTTTGGTGCATTATTCACTGAGGATGCGGTTTATCACGATGCGATTTATGGCGCTGTCCATGGTCGTGACGCTATCGCGAAGATGATGGAAGTGGACTGGTTCAAAGACGGCGATCAGTGGCTCTGGGATATGCTCGACCCGGTGTGCGATGAACAGCGCGGTTACGTTCGCTATGTGGCGAGCTTTCGGTCGGTCAACCGCTTCAGCGAGGGCAATCGCATTGTCGCACCCGGTGTTGGTATGTTTGATTTTAAAGACGGCCTGTTCTGCACCTACCACGAAATCGCCAACGGCACCCCGGCTCTCTGGGATCTCAATGTCCGGGGTGAACATCTCGATAAAGTCGTGCAGCGTATTGCCGATGCTCAGCGCGCTAGCCCTTCGTTGGCCGAGCATTATCGAGGGGTGCGTTCTTAACTGTCTATTGACCCGCCAGCGGAAGTCGGGAGCTCCTCACAGGTTCGCTGGAAACAACTCTCTACAATAAAATAATAAGTCTATCAGCAGGGGACGGCCCTGATAAAGACGCCCTTTCCTGCGCTCGGGCCAGACAGCGCTCAGTGATTTCGCTGACGTGAATCTGCCGACACAGCTAACGTAAATTCAGGCGTCGTGACGTCTAATGCCGTTGCGAGTGGGTTTAGGAGGGCGCTAGCGCGTGAAAAATGACCTCTTTTGCCGTCTTATCGATGAAATGGTGAGGACAATGCCGGACAGTATGGTGGTGACGCCCAGCAGGGCAAACCCCCTGAGTAACCAGGAATTGAAATTATCTCTGCCGTAGTAATCCATGATGTGAAGGCCCCACAGAAAATCGTAAACACGCCATGTTGTTGTCCGAACCGCCCTGATCTGACCGCTGTTGGCGCCGATCCACAGGTTGGCGTGATCGGCGCCTTCCAGTTCGACTCTCCAGGCCGGTAATTCCCCTTCTCGATACTCGCTACCTGGGTTTACCGTCCCAACCCAGGTCATGGCTTTGACCGCCAGGGACGTATTGTTAGATGCAATCGCCCTTGCTTCTGTCTCGGTCAGCGGCGCTAATTTTTCCGCCGTCTCAGCATTAAAAACCAGCCAGTCGTTGTCGGCTTTGACGATATAGATGGGCGTATTTAACCGTTGGGTGATCTGAACCTGGCTCAGGCTGACCATCGAGAGTTCCTTGTGGTGCCTGACCAGGGAGCTGGGGGACACCAGTGAGACATGGCCCAAACGAAAAATGGCAGGATTCTCAAGTAAATGGGACCCACGGATAGTCTCTATTGGCATTACCGCGAAAAACAGGCCCGAACCGGTCCAGATAAGTAGCTGGACGGCAGCGACAATGCCGAGCCAGCGATGAAATCTTCTGATGACTAATTGTTTCAAAATTCCACCACTGTGTATGAAATAAACAGCAGCATAGCGCATTAAAAATGCTGATAGAACAGACCCGAATGTAGCGGCAGTCGGTCGTGCCTCAGATCCATGAGAAAGCGCTTACACGCGACATGAATTGGTGTGGGGGCGCGCTGAAAGTTCGCGATGCAGCGCATACTCGGTGCGCTAAAAAATGATACTTAAAACACTTGGTTAGCGATGGCTGCGTGACCCGTAAAACCCGTGAGAATGTATTGTGCTTTAGGTGGCGGATGAGTCTGGCGTTTAATGGTCGACGGACGCTTTATGACACGCGCATAGACGCGCACACCGTCGGCTGTTTGCTGTGGCTTGGTTAAATTCCTCGAACCTGGGGTTCCATGCCCTGATTAATCTTGCGCTCTTATCGGCTATACTGGACATTCTAGAATAGAAAAATTGATAGATTTTGCGTAGTTATGCGCATATGCTCATTTAGCTGTTAGGTTGATTTGGGTCGTCTTGTAAGGTTAATAGATCGGCTGACCCTGCGTTACCGGTGAAATTGAGTAGTCGGCGCAGTTGGCGAGTGATGGCATTGGTTGGCGAGTGGTGGTATTGAAAGTTCAGGGGGCATTGCATGTATAGCCGAAATTCGGTACTTGATAACAATTTGTCAGGGCGACCGTGGCAATCATTTTGGGTGAGCGACCTTATGGTTGTGGGTCTCCTGATGCTTGGGCTTAATGGCCAGGTGCTGGCCTCCCCGGTGCTTACTTACAACGGTTTTGGTAGCCTCGGAGGTGTTTATTCCGACGAAAACGAAGCCGATTTTGTAGCAAATTCCCTGGTTCAGCCAGACGGCGCTGGTTACACCGATGACTGGCACTTCGGCGTTGATACCAGGCTGGGTGGTCAGGTGAACGCGCAATTTAACGAGAAGCTTTCCGGAGTTTTGCAAGTGGTCAGTCAACGCCACTACGATAATTCCTGGATGCCTGAAGTTGAGTGGGCCAACCTGAAATATCAGTTCAATGACGACATCAGCGTGCGCATCGGGCGTACTGTGGCGGCGGCTTTTATGGTGTCTGACACCCGGTTGGTAGGTTACGCTAACTTGTGGGTGCGTCCACCGGTAGAGCTCTATGCGATGGTGCCAATCACTAATATTGACGGTATTGACGGGTCTTTCAAAACGCGTTTTGGCGAATCCCTTAACACCACGCAACTTGCTTTTGGCCGCAATTCGTTCAAAACGCCGAGTGGCGCCAAAATTGAAGCGAAGAATACATGGATTTTCAGTAATACTCTGGAGGTCGGCAGAGCAACATTTCGGCTGGGGTATATTGCGGCAGATGTAGACCTGAAGTCGTCGGGATTGCAGATGTTAATCGATGGTTACGACGCTCTGGGTGATACCCTGTCACTTTTTCCCGGGTTAGAGACCGGCGCGACCGAGGCCCACGCGCTGGCACGCCGTTATGAGGGCGAAGACAAGACTGTGGAAATTTATTCGGCGGGGCTGCGCTATGAGCCTGATGAATGGTTATTACTGGCCGAGTGGGGTGAAATAGCCGATGTGAGTGTTTTTCCTAAAACCGATGCCTGGTATGTCACGGTCGGTCGTCGCATCGGTTCATTGACGCCGTACATTACCCACGCACGGGTAAATTCTGATGCGCCTGATGATGGTTTGCATACCGCAGGTTTGCCCGAGCCACTGGCGACAGGGGGGACTATATTGAACGCTGGTCTTGAAGCCGCTCTGGCACCTGGCGTTACCTCGCAAAAATCTGTATCGCTTGGCGTTCGTTGGGATATGTTAAGCGGCGTGGCGTTGAAGGCTCAGCTGCAACGGATCGATATCGACGCCCAGTCTGGCGGCCGACTGGTTAATATTCAGCCGGGGTTTGAGCCCGGTGGTGAAGTCAATCTGTTTAGCTTGGCGCTTGACTTCGTCTTTTGAGGGGATAGGTATGTTACTGGGCAAGCTCATGAAACCGCTATTTCTCATGTTCACCATCAGTTTTGCGTTGGCGGCAATTTGCACTACCGCGAGCGCCGAGGCCGAGGTGGTGGTCGTGGTGTCTTCCGCCAGTCCAGTTGTCAGCCTTAAAAAGAGTGACGTAGCGAATATTTTTCTTGGTAAGACGAGGCGCTTTCCCAATGGTGAGCGGGCGGTGCCGATCAACCAGCTGGAGGGTTCTGCGGAGCGGAACGAATTCTATGATTTGTACACGGGGAAATCCGCCCCGCAGCTCAAAGCGCATTGGTCAAAAATGATTTTCACTGGTCGCGGGCAACCCCCCAAAGAGGTTGGCAGTCTTGAAGAATTAAAAGCAGCACTAGCTAAAAATAACGAGATAGTCACCTATGTAGAGGCAGGCATGGTGGCTGATGGTATGAAAGTGGTAGCGGTTAAATAGGTGCAGATAACACAGGTAAGGGTTTATTAAAAAATGGCAGCCCGACTGATTTACTACAAACGAGAGTTACCTGCTCATTGGCGGGGAAATGACGATGACCGTTAACACTGCCGAGAGCGATGAGAGCATGGCCTCTGGATCGTGGCGACAGAAAATTACCGAGCCGTATGTTCTCTTTCCGAGCCTGGCCGTGTTGCTGCTGGGTATCTTGTGGGGCACCACCTGGAACCTCATCCAGGTAGAGCGAAGTACTGCGGAGATGGCCGCTGCCAGTTCGGCCGGAGAGTTGGCGGAAACTTACGAAGCACAGGTTGTACGGGCGCTACGTGAAATTGATCAGACCCTTAAAGTAGTAAAATACGCTTACGAGAAAGGCGAAGAGCAGCAGGCTTTAACGAATCTTGCGGCCCGTGAGCTATTACTCCCTGATTTTTTGTTCGTCGTCAGCATGACTGATAAAGCCGGCTATGTCCGCGCAAGTACCGGAGCGACAGACGCCGCAGAAATGAGCGTTGCGAATGTGGCGAACGAGGACTACTTCAGGCTTCAGCTAGACGAGGACGGGTTTGCCATAGGGCGACCGAGGCAGGACGACAGCTCAGGGGAGTGGCAATTGGTGTTCAGTCGCGGGCTTGCTGACCCGGATGGAGAATTCGCGGGTATCGTTATGGTGTCCGTTGGCATCGATTATTTTGTCAGCGGCTACGATATAGCGAAACTGGGTCAACAAGGACTGCTGGGATTACTTGGCACCGACGGCGTTTT
>JBFJZC010000176.1:0-6433 GCA_041622295.1 Porticoccaceae bacterium | reverse complement strand
ACCCCCAAATGCTGATAGAAGAGTTGTTAATGAGCTGGCGGCAGCTACAACCCACATTTTCCGCCTGAGCCCAACTTGATAAAAATATGGTATTCTTGACAGCTTCAATGGCAGGTTGCAAATACAGACTAGGATCATGGCGTTCAATGGTGGCGGGTTAAGCAGCGGCATACTCAATATTTCTCTGAAAGATACGGAAGAGTTGTACGCGTGCTATATGCCTTTTTTAAAAAACGGCGGGCTGTTCATTCCCTCGCGAAAAGTGTTTTCGCTGGGCGATGAGGTATTCGTTCTGCTTGAACTAATGGATGAGCCGGATAAAATTCCGCTGACCGGAAAGATCGTCTGGATTACCCCTAAGGGCACTTCAGGTAATCGTCGGCAGGGTGTTGGCATACAGTTTCCCACCGAAGAAAGCGAGACCCTGGTACGAAAAATCGAGAATCACCTGGCTGGATTACTGTCTGGTGAACGCCCGACATATACTTTGTAAGCGGGCTACTTCAAACCCATCCGTGTAAAAATATTTTTGGACTCAAGTTTGCTGGTTGACTCGCATTGCCACCTGGATCGTCTGGATCTTGGGCCCTATGATGGTTCTCTGGAAACGCTGCTGCAGGATTGCCGTGCCCAGGGTGTTACGCGATTTTTATCCGTAGCGACCAGCCTTGAATCCGCTCAAACTCTGCTCGACACAGCCGGACATCTTACCGGTGTTTATACTTCGGTCGGCGTGCATCCGCTGCAGTCGGAGGTGCAGAGCCTCCCTGATAAACAGGCGCTGATTCGACTCGCCAGCGCAGATAAGGTCATCGCTATTGGCGAAACGGGTCTTGACCGACACTACAGTCCGGACACGCTGGCATGGCAGACAGAGAGTTTTATCCGTCATGCCGACGTGGCGCGACAGATGGCCAAGCCCCTCATTGTTCACACCCGTGAGGCCCAGAAAGAAACACTGGATATAATACGAAGGCACGTAGATCCAGCCGTGGCAGGTGTGCTGCATTGCTTTACGGAAAGCTGGGATATGGCTAAAGCTGCCCTTGATATGAATTTTTATATTTCAATCTCAGGCATTGTGACTTTTAGCAATGCCGGATTACTGCGTGAGACCGTAAAAAAAATCCCTCTTGAGCGCTTGCTCGTGGAAACCGATGCGCCCTGGTTGGCGCCAGTTCCCTATCGAGGTAAGCAAAACCAGCCACAGTATGTGCGTGCGGTTGCTGAATGTGTTGCGCAGCTTAAAAAAATTACGCTGCCAGAACTGGCTGAAATAACCAGTAACAATTTTGATCGATTATTCAAATTAAACAACGCCGTAGTCGAGTGAACGGGCGGTGTCCTCCAATCGCATCAGCAGGGACGGCCGTATTGATCAACCAGGCCTGTTTAGACCCTGGAATATACGATAAATTATCTCCCTGGCGGACACCAGCATGAAGGAAAAATAACGTGCAGCAACGTATAAAGATCATGCTCGAAATGCAGGATGCCATGAATACCAGGGTTCACCCAGAGTGGCGTGGCCAGGGATTCGAATGGTATCGGGCTATCTGGATCGAGTGTGCGGAGTTGCTTGATCATTACGGCTGGAAGTGGTGGAAAAAGCAGACACCTGACATTGAGCAGGTCAAGCTCGAGCTGGTGGATATCTGGCACTTTGGTTTGAGCGCGATGTTGCTGGGTCAGCCTGATAATATGCGGCTCGCTGATGAGCTTGCAGTTAGTTTTTCTCGCGCCCAACCGGGTGTTGAGTTTCGCGCCGGGCTGGAAGCTTTTGCGGCTCATACCCTGGTAAACAAAACGTTTGATGCGGGGGGCTTTGTCACCCTGTTGACAGAGGTTGACCTCAATTTCGATGAGTTGTACACGAGATATATTGGTAAAAACGTACTCAATTTTTTTCGCCAGGATTACGGCTATCAAGACGGCACTTACCACAAAGTCTGGGCAGGGCGCGAAGATAATGAACATCTCGTGGAGCTGGTTGCCCAGCTTGATACAGTTGATCCGCTGTTCAAGGAAAACCTGTACAGGGCCTTAACTGAACGCTATCGACAGTTAAAATAAAAGCCGTCCGGACGCGGCGCGGTACAGTGAAATCCCGCCTGATTGCCGTATAATGTCGGGCCTTCTATCTCACACCCACCAGGGAGACCGCCTGTGAAATCACCCGTCCGAGTTGTTGTTACCGGAGCCGCTGGCCAGATCAGTTATTCTTTGTTGTTTCGCATTGCTGCTGGCGAAATGCTGGGGGCTGATCAGCCCGTTATCCTCCAAATGCTGGAAATAACACCGGCACTTGGGGCGTTGGAGGGCGTAGCAATGGAACTTGATGACTGTGCGTTTCCATTGCTTGCTGGAATGGTGCGTACAGATGATGCAAATGTTGCTTTCAAGGATGCTGATTATGCCTTGCTAGTTGGCGCTCGTCCGCGTGGCCCGGGCATGGAAAGAAAAGATTTACTGGAAGCCAATGCGGCAATTTTTTCTGTGCAGGGTAAGGCGATCAACAGTCACGCAAGCAAAGGCATTAAGGTCCTCGTGGTTGGCAATCCGGCCAACACTAACGCTTTGATTGCCCAGCGTAATGCCCCCGACATTAACCCGCGGCAATTCACTGCGATGACCCGTCTCGATCACAACCGCTCACTGAGCCAGTTGGCCCAGAAAACCGGTTCGACCATTGATAAGGTCAGTAACGTGACGATTTGGGGCAATCATTCCGCGACGCAATACCCTGATTTGTATCACGCGAAAGTAGCGGGTCAGTCGGCTATCGAAAAAGTGGCGCAAAGTTGGTATGAGAATGATTTTATTCCAGCCGTTCAGCAGCGCGGTGCCGCCATTATCAGTGCTCGTGGTGCTTCCAGTGCGGCGTCAGCGGCAAATGCAGCGATCGGCCATATGCGTACCTGGGCGAAGGGAACCGAAGCGGGTGACTGGACCAGTATGGGTGTTTATAGTGACGGCAGTTATGGCATTACCAAAGGTTTGATCTATTCATTTCCATGCACCTGCAAAGATGGCGACTGGCAGATAGTGCAAGGTCTGGAAATTAACGAATTTTCGCGCACCAAGATGCAGGCGACCGAGCAGGAGCTGAGCGGCGAGCGGGACGCGGTTCAACACCTGTTGCCTTGAGTGCCAGCCTTCAGGCGCGTGGCCAGAATGCTCTTTTTAATAGACAACAGCGGTTGGCGCTGATAAGCCGGGTTTGGCTTTAAAACATGGGGAGGATTAGTATGGCGTTGCCGAAAATTGGTAATATTGCGCCGCTGTTTACGCTCAGGAATCAGCGTGATGAGGCCATTGCTCTGAAAGACTTTCGCGGCAGTAAAAATGTCGTGCTCTACTTCTATCCAAAAGCAATGACGCCGGGTTGCACTGTACAGGCTTGCGGCATTCGTGATAGCCGTAAGGCCTATGAAAAACTTGATACGGTGGTTCTGGGTGTTAGCCCTGATCCAGTGGCGCGCCTGCAGCGCTTTGAAGATAAGCAGGCCCTTAATTTTGATCTTTTATCCGATCCAGATCATGCGGTGGCTGATAAGTACGGTGTCTGGGACCTGAAGAAATTTATGGGTCGCGAGTTTATGGGAATCCTGCGTACGACCTTTATTATTGGCAAGGATGGCCGGTTAAAACACGTGATCGATAAGGTCAGGACCAAAACTCACCATCAGGACGTACAGGACCTGATACGAACAAATCCAGGTTGATTTTTCGTCCCGGTTAACATCGTTATATTTGAATCGAGAGGCACTATTATGTCGTTATTCATTTCTTCCGCCCTGGCCGCACCCGCCGCTACGCCTGGCGAACCTAACCCAATGATCACCATTGTTATGTTCGGTGGGTTGTTTTTGTTCATGTATCTGATGATTATTCGGCCGCAGCGCAAGCGGCAAAAAGAGCACAGAGAATTGGTGTCTAACCTTAGCAAGGGCGATGAAATTGTTACTAATAGCGGTATTTTGGGCAAAATATCTAAAATCGATGGTGACTACGTCGTGCTGGAAGTGTCCGATAAAATTGAGCTTAAGTTTCAGCGTGCGGCGGTTCACGCAGTTTTGCCGAAAGGTACTATCAAGGCCATCTAGCCGGGGAGCAGGCCAGTTCCCAGTACGGATGATTCCGTCTGGATGTTCCGCCACTTAGGACATCGACGGGTGGATGGCGCAACGCAAAAGTGAGGGCAAATTGCCTAACATTGTTCCCCCCCCACGGCTGTCGCTGGCCCGCTTGCCAACGCCTTTCCATGCACTGGATAGATTATCGGAACAGCTCGGTGGGCCGAGAATCTGGGTCAAACGAGATGACCTGACCGACTGTGGGGTCAGCGGTAACAAAATCCGCAAACTCGAATTTACCCTGGCCCGGGTTTTGGGGCAGAATTGCGATACCTTAATCACCTGCGGTGGGGTGCAGTCCAACCACTGCCGCGCGACGGCCTTACTGGGTGCTCAGCTGGGCCTGAAAGTACATCTCATTTTACGCGGCGACAATGCTGCGTCCGCCGATCCCGCTGGACCCGACGGCAACCTGTTTCTTGATTATCTCGCTGGCGCTGAAGTATCAATTTACGAAAAGCGCGACTATCAGCGTCGCTTGTCCGAGCTCTTCGCGCACTGGTCGCAATACTACCAGGCCCGCGGTAAACGGCCCTATGAGATTCCAACTGGCGCCAGTGACGCTACCGGCGTGTGGGGCTACGCGCATTGTGTGCCAGAATTGATCGCTGATTTCGGCGAGGCTGGCATTAAGCCGCGAGCCATTATTCATGCCACTGGATCTGGTGGCACCCAGGCCGGTTTAATCGCCGGTGCAATCCTCCACGAGCTAGACGGAGATATTATCGGCATGGCTGTCTGTGATAATGCTCAGTATTTTCACGATAAAGTCAGTGCAGATATTCGACAATGGCAGGATCTGTACAACATCGACTTCCCATCGCGTGAGTTGCCCATCCACGTCGATGAGCGGTTTATTGGCCCTGGTTATGCCCAGGCGACGGACGATGTGTTTGCGATGATTCGACGAATCGCCAGTTTGGAAGGACTGCTTCTCGATCCGGTATACACCGGCAAAGCTTTTAATGGCATGATCGAAAAAATCAGGCTGGGGGAGTTTAGCGGCCACAGCGACATTGTCTTCCTTCACACCGGCGGTGTCTTTGGGCTGTTGGCTCAGGCAAGCAATTTTAAATTTTAAAAAATACAATTAAAACAATTGAGTATCTAATTTTGTTAGAGTCAATTATTAAAGACATAAACGGGTTTGTTTGGGGACCAATGATGCTGGTGCTGATCCTTGGCACTGGCCTGTGGTTGACGCTTGGGCTGCGCTTTATGCCGCTCACCAGGCTGTTCTTCGGCTTCAGGGAGTTAGTCAAAGGTACGCAAAAACGGGGTGAAGGTGATATCTCACCGTTTGCGGCATTGATGACTTCATTATCCGCCACCGTTGGCACGGGTAACATCGCTGGCGTGGCGACCGCCATCGGCATTGGCGGTCCGGGCGCGTTGTTCTGGATGTGGTGCACGGCGCTGGTTGGTATGGCAACCAAGTATGCAGAAGGTGTGTTGGCCGTGGAATACCGGGAAACCGATGAGCTGGGGCGCAAGGTTGGTGGCCCTATGTATTACATCAAAAATGGTCTTGGTCAGGGCTGGCTTTGGTTAGGTACCCTGTTTGCGATTTTTGGGATGTTGGCCGGTTTTGGTATTGGTAATTCGGTGCAGGCTAGCGAAGTTGCCCGGGTGTTACATAGTGCCTTTAACATCCCCAATGCGCTTAGCGGAGCAATCATGGCCACTCTTGTTGGTGTGGTCTTACTCGGTGGAATAAAAAGCATCGCGCGGGTCGCTTCCAGCCTGGTGCCACTGATGGCCGCTGCCTATTTGCTCGGCTGTGCTGTGATTCTAGTTATCAACATCGGGGAAATACCGGCGGCCCTGCAACGTATCGTTGTGAGTGCGTTTACGCCAACGGCTGCGGAGGGTGGATTTGCCGGCGCAGCGGTGCTCGTGGCTATTAGAATGGGCGTGGCGCGGGGCATTTTCTCCAATGAAGCCGGTCTTGGCAGTGCAGCAATAGCGCATGCGGCAGCGGAAACCGATAGCCCGGTGCGACAGGGCAGCATTGCCATGCTGGGGACTTTTATCGATACCCTGGTGATATGTACGCTGACAGGCCTGGTGATTATAACCACCGGTGTCTGGACTGGCAGCGCTCAGGGTGCGGCGATGACCGCTGCTGCATTTTCAACTTCGATGCCGGTGCTCGGAGACAAGTTTGTCGCGGTTGTGCTCGCGCTGTTTGCGTTCACTACTATAATCGGTTGGAGCTACTACGGTGAACGCTGTGCCGAGTTTCTATTCGGTGTAAAAGTTATTCTACCGTACCGTATACTCTGGATCGCGGCTGT
>JBFJZC010000175.1:0-6449 GCA_041622295.1 Porticoccaceae bacterium | reverse complement strand
GCCGGTAGTAGTAGCCATGGGTATATCCTATTTATTCAAGAGTAATTTAAACCTTTGTGAAAAGGCGATTTTTGCTAGAAGTGGTGCGATTACTTATGGATTACAGGACGAGGTACTAACAGACGAGACATCGAAATGGTGTGCATAAATATCAGGCGTACTTTCAAGCTGTGAGCATTATATACCGGTTTATGCCTTAGTCAATGAATATTCCCTGCAAAGCCTGGTAGTTATCACTGGTAGACTTGCTGGTGACAGGCTTTTAAGGTTAGCGCTTGTCGGATTAAATCAGGACGTATTCGTCCTCGGTGGCATTAACACCCTGAGGGGGGACTACTCCGAGGTACAGTCGTTCAGCGCGCCAATCTGCGTTTAAGGGCCTGAGCCCGGTTAATGATCGGCGTAACATTGCGTAATATCTAGCAAGCGCGCAACGGCATCGCATCGTGCTCAGGTCGGGTTTATATCTGAACTAAAAATAGCGTAATTGTTAAAACTGCTGGTCAAAGCAAACCCCAGCAAGGTCAAACCCCAGGAAGGTATTGAATGAAATTAGAAGGTATTAAAGTTCTCGATTTGTCACTGTTTTTACCGGGCCCACTGCTCACCCAGATGATGGCGGATCACGGCGCCGAGGTTATCAAGCTTGAACCGATCAACGGTGGCGAGCCGAATCGCGAGATTGGACCCAAACGTGACGGTGTATCGGTTTATTTTGCCAATACGCACCGGGGTAAAAAGAGCATCCAGCTGAATCTAAAAACGGCCGAGGGCAAGGAGATGGCTCTTAAGCTCGCGGAATCGTGCGACGTCGTTATCGAGGCCTTCCGCCCAGGCGTGGTTGATCGACTCGGCGTCAGCTATGAAGATATCAAAGCGCGTAACCCTGGTGTGGTTTACGCGTCCCTGTCGGCATTTGGCCAAACTGGACCCTATATCAAAAAGCCTGCGCATGACCTGGCGACAGAGGCCTACGCGGGGATTCTCAGCGTTAATCTCGGTTTCGATGGTAAGCCTGCCATCCCCGCCATTCCCAATGCCGACATGTTAACTTCGATGATGGGCCTGTCTGCCGTGTTGATGGCATTGTTGCGTCGCAAGGACACAGGACAGGGCGATTACATTGATCTGGCGATGATGGACTCCCTGATCGCCTGCGTGCCAAACAATATGGGAACTGTGTTTGCCGACAAGAAGCCACCGGTGGTCAAGGAGGAGCGAACCTGGGGCGGCTACGCCATGTACAACATCTATGAGACTAAAGATGATAAGTACATAGTGCTTGGCGCCTCCGAAATGCATTTCGCAGTAGCCGTATTAACCAAAATGGAGCGCACTGATCTGATTGAATTTTGTGAGCCGCCACCCGGACCAAAGCAGAATCCGGTGAAAGCATTTTTCACGGAAACCTTTCGTGGTAAAACCCAGGCGGAATGGATTGAGTGGTTTGACGATGTTGATGCCGCTTTTGCGCCGGTCAACGATTTACGTCAGGGTGCCGATGATCCACAGATACGCGCCAGGGAGATGATCGTCGAAGATGAACAGGGCCGCGAGCATATAGGCATCCCCATTAAGTTTAGAGATGAACCGGGGAAGATTAACTTTAGCGCGCCGCAACTGGGCGCTGACAACGAAGCGGTGGCTGGTTCCCTGGGTTATTCTGCTGAGGAAATTCGGGCGATGAAAGACAAGGGTGTGTTTGGTCGTTGATAACAGCGCCATTGACGGAAGGGACGAACAAAGCGCTGAGCTTAATTATGCCCACCTTCCATGAATGTGAATGCATTCCATTAAGTGAAGGCCCGGGGAAGACTCTGTATAGTTCGTTTGCTGCGGTCCCTGTCGAGCGCAGTTAGTAATACAGCTGGTAACAGCTGTTAAATAGTCCAGCTGCCTTATAATTTAATCGGTATTATCATGAAGCTATTAGTTCGTAATCTCGCGCGTACCCTCACCGAGGTAGAATTCTGTACCATGTTTGAAGTACACGGCCGGGTGCAATCCTGTTCTCTGGTTATGGATAAAGCCACCGGCCTTTCCAAAGGCTTTGGTTTTGTAGAAATGCCCAGACCTGGTGACGCCAGGGCCGCGATGAAAGCGCTCAACGGCAAAGTGGTCGCCGGCAGCAAAATGCGCGTCAAAAAAGCTGAACCGAAACCCGATACTGCGAAGCAGCTGGGTGCTGGCACCAATGACTAAACCTGGTACACAGGATCCACTCCACGGCGTGACGCTAAAGATGGTAGTGACGCGGCTGCAGGAAAGATATGGCTGGGAAGAGCTGGGGCGTCGCATTAACATCAGGTGCTTTACCGTGGATCCGAGTATTAGCTCCAGCCTCAAGTTTTTACGGAAGACCCCCTGGGCTCGCGCCAAAGTCGAGGCTTTGTACCTGGATACTCAGTGGGTGGTGGAAAATGTCTGGTGTGATTCTCGCGACGGTCGTGATAGCTGAATGTCAGCCTGGCCAAATTATGTTGGTAGTCATATTTGAATAGCATTAGCTGGGCATTCATCCGGTGCTTCTGCGCAATAACCAACGCTTCCTCGACACCGACACCGACACCGACACCGACACTAAAAATAAAACCAACACTAAAACTGACCCTGTCAAATTGCGCGGCCTGATGGCCGAATTTATGGCGAGACCTGTTTAACCCAGGCGCCACTTTTTAACAGGTAGTTACCGGGCAGGGTTTTACTGTAAGCTTTTTCTGCCGCCAGACCTTGCACCTGCTCCAGAGCAAGGTTATTTTTTTTGGCCAGTTGCATATAAATCAGTTTTCGCTCGGCGTTTATTCGATCAACCAGCTCCTCTGCGGCAGCGTTCTTGACGACGACACCGAGATAGCCATCGGGTTTTTCGCCGACCAGGCCCTGTGTTTTTGCCTGGTCAATATCCAATGCCAGTGCGGCAGCGCTAATTAGCACAAAGAGCACGGTTAGTATTGTGGTCAATTTTTTCATCTTATTCGCCCTAAAAAAGTTCACTGTCAGCACTGAAAACACTGTCCAGCTCCTTGTCGACCTTGACCCGTATTTCATGATCAATCTTGACATTGAGGTTAATGGTGATGGGTTCTTTTGCCTGTACCTGAACCTTATGTGTGCAGGCCAGCAAAAAAAGGGCCATGGCACCGACCAGGAAAAATTTGATGCGGATGAGTTTCACACGGTTCTCCAGCTTGATCTGCATTCAGGGCGCTAAACGTTGTTCAATTTCATTCGTGATTGAATCTGTTAGCCTTAGTGCCTTCAACAATACCAGAATATTTTCCTCGTGGGTGTAATTGAAATTAACTCGCTCCCCGGCAATCGGGTTAACCCCCACTATCGCAATGTCCAGATTCAGCAGGCCGTCACTGGCCACATTTACGGTGCTCTCGAGTTTCTCAAAATTGAGTTGTTCTAGCAACGCCAACTGTCCAGATATTTCAGGTTGTTGGGCTTTCAGGGCATCAAAAGCAGCGTTATTTTTTATAACGATGGAGCCATCGTGCTGATTGTACAAACGACCATCCTTGATAGACACCCTGCCATCAACGAGCACCAAAGGCAGCTGGCCTGCCAGATGCCCGGCAATTTCGATTCCTGACTGTTTTTCCAGCGCCACCAGCCTGGCGATGTCGATATCCCGTATGGTCAGAAGACTTTTTTGCTCTGCGCTGTCTAGCCATACATTATCCAGTCCAAACTTCCCGTCGAGAGTCTCTCCGCGAATATCATAGGCTCTTAGACGACTGTTTTTCCCGGCGATTGTCGCGATAATGTTCTCAATGGGGACGCCGACATTCATCGACTTTACCGAGAGCTGGGCGGGCTGTAGCTGGAGGCCGTCTGAGTCAAGAGAAAATTCCAGGGCGTAGTTTAGTTCGTTGATAGCGATATCGGCGAAGTTCGCGTTGGTATTAGTCAGGCTGATTGCACCCTGTGTGTGCAAACTATTCAGGTCGATTTCGATGGTCGCTGCCATGTTCCCGGCTTGAACAGATAGTTGTGGCGCCAGTTTTGCTAGCCACCCATCGAGCTTAAGTAAGGGTTGACTATCTATGTCGACCCTGGCGCGCTGATTGTCTGTGCGCACATTGAGCACAAATTCATTGCTAATCGACAGGTAGTGCTCACTGCTGGTTTTTTGTCGCTCGATATCCGCCTTTATTTTGTGTGTAACGGTGGCTTTATCAAGGGAGTTACCCCTGAAAATGATGTCGCTGATTTTCGATTGTCCGCTTCCCGCGATGCGATTTTTGTCGAGCAAGGCGAGCGTAGAGTGGTTGGTAACTGCTGTCAGTTTAATGTCGTTGTCGGTCAGCTGAACAATGTTGTTATCCAGTTCTATTGCAAGCTGGTTTAGATCAGCGCCCGTCAACTTAAAGTTGGTTTCCAGGCCAAGGGCCTTGAGTGTTTGTTTTTGTAGGGCTTTTAATGTCGCTCTGCCCTGCGCCTGCACGCCGGTGGCGAGATCATAAGTCAGTGAAAAATTGCCGCTCAGGTTTTCGGCAACAATACCCTGATATTCAAGTTTAACTACGTTTAGTTTTGTGTCGGCGTTGAGTTGCAGATCCTCATGTTGAGTGCTGACCTTACCATCTGAAGAAAGCCCCCATTGATGACCGCGATCTAAGCGGAGCTGGAAGTCGGCACTGGCGCCGTTATCAAATTCGTAAGCCACGTTGTTCAGCTGCAGATTTAACGCAGTGTGCTGGTTACTTATCGCCTGGTTGGCAGGGGCGCTGGACACCATTACGCCAGTCATGGTCAGGGCGGCAGGTGTGAACTCAAGGGGCTCAGAGAAGACCACATAGAGCGCTTTGAAGCGGAGTAATTCGGGTATCTCTTGTTGCAGAGGACAATCTCGCCACTTCCCCTGCACAGCAAACTGGCTCAGGTCCACCACAGCGTTATCAGCAAGCAGATCCGCTACCAGGCCGATTTCACCCGTGCCAGTCATGCGTATCGGACATGCCTGGACCGCAGCGCTGTATTCAATATCTACCTGGTTTTGGCTGCGGAGGGTTTGCCCATCAAAATTAAAACTGGTTTTAACAGCTGATTTTAATGTTGCCTGCTCCAGAGCGTCGGTATCCAGCGAGAAACCCAGCGGCTCCAGATCGCTGAGCTGCCAGTTTATTTCGCCACGCAGCTGTTGATTTAGCAACTCAAGGCTGGCGTGCCAGCCGGATGAAATTTCAAACCGATGTCTGGAGGGCTGTGTGATAGCCAAAACAAGGGCTTGCTCGGTAAAATCAGTGTGGATTTCAAAACGTTTAATATCCAGCAAGGGCAGGGCGTCGGGTAGATTCAATGCTATTGCCTGTCGAGATGCAGGCGATGTTGTATCGCTGATATAGATGACTGACGCACGTTCAACCGTGAGTTCGTTCGACTCTCGTCTCCAGCGAAGATTCCTCGCGGTGAACTTGAAACTGGGGTGTTCGACGCAGAGTTGTTTAATATCGACATCCAGCCGCCGGTTAACGTCAAACTCAAGGCAGTTCAACTGCAGCTCATCAGCGTGTAAATACAGATTGAGCAGCGTTACAGCTAATGTCTGTCGAAAGGCGACTGCAAGCGTAACCAGCACTACAATAAGCATTGCCACAGTCATGGTAGCTGTCATTGCAACTGTCACTGCGGCTTTGGTCGGTCTCTTCATCGATCCTCAGGTAGCAAGGCTGTTGTGCTGGCGAGTGTGGCATAACAAGCGTTGATGACCAACGACGGCCAGATGTTGGTCGTCGTTTTACTGCATAAACACCAGGTTTGCTGAGCGCGGAAGTGTAACGAGGTGGGCGTTTGTCCACGAATATGGATTCTCTATCACTCTACTTCAGGATATCGAGCGCCACGGCCTCAGCGACTTTAATGCCGTCGATGCCAGCTGACAAAATGCCCCCTGCATAGCCGGCGCCTTCGCCAGCAGGGTATAAGCCCCGGGTGTTGATACTCTGGCAATCTTGTCCGCGTTTTATGCTGATGGGAGACGACGTGCGGGTTTCAACGCCCGTTAAAATGGCATCCGCCATAGCGAAGCCTTTTAGTTGTTTATCGAAAGCGGGGATGGCTTCACGGATGGCAGCAACGGCAAAGGCAGGCAGCGCTTCTGATAAATCCCCCAGAGTGATGCCCGGTTTGTAGGATGGGATAACACTGGCTATTTCTGTCGACGGTTTATTCTGCAGGAAATCACCTACCAACTGCGCTGGGGCGTTGTAATTTTCGCCGCCCAGTTTATAAGCCAGCTCCTCCAGTTGCCGTTGCAGGTCGATTCCTGCCAACACATGTCCCGGGTAATCCTGCTGAGGCGTAATGCCCACCACAATAGCGGCGTTGGCATTGCGTTCGTTACGGGAGTACTGGGACATGCCGTTGGTCACCACCCGGCCCGCTTCCGAGCTGGAAGCCACCACGGTGCCCCCAGGGCACATGCAAAAACTGTAAACGCT
>JBFJZC010000174.1:0-6462 GCA_041622295.1 Porticoccaceae bacterium | reverse complement strand
TATTCTTATCGGCAACCCCCTGCCCGTGGTCAAGCATCCGCTACGCGTCGCTGAGGAGCTTGCCACCATCGACAACCTGTCCTATGGCCGTCTCATCTCCGGCTGGGTAAGAGGCGCGGGCAGCGAGCAGTTTTTTAACAATGCCAACCCGGCCTATAACCGGGAAATGTTTAATGAAGCCCACGACTTTATCTTGCAGGCCTGGACCAGAGAAGGGCCGTGGCGCTACGAGGGCAAACATTTCCATTACCGCCACGTAAACCCGTGGGTGTTGCCCTATCAGAAGCCTTATCCGCAGCAATGGATTCCTGGTGTGTTATCTCCCGAAACCGTGCTCTGGTGCGCCGAAAAACGCTACCCCTATCTCGGACTCGGTTCTGCGCTCGGCGCCACCTGCGACCTGTGGGACATGTACGCCGATAAAGCCGCCGAACTAGGCTACCAGGCAGGCTCAGAAAACTTCGGCTATTTGCTGCCGTTGTTTGTTTCAGATAACGCAGCCGAAGCCCAGGAAATTGGCCGAGGTTACACTTTCGGCGGTGGACAGAATGGTTTTAGCCGTCCCGAACACACCTTACCCCCCGGTTATAACTCAAAAGGTGCCATTCGCATGATGGCGAAAGCCGCCCCCGGCAGTTCATGGCTGGGTATCGGCAAAGAAAAACTCGACGCCTCGCGCAGCGGCAAATGGCAGGAGGAGCAAGATTTCGATATCGTCAAACAAAAACTCCTGTCCTCCTATCAACGGGCTCAGGAAAACTTGCAGATTGTCTGTGGCACACCCGACCAGGTCATTCCCAAAATCAAAGCCATCCTGCGCGTCATTCGTCCCGGCTCCTTTACCGCCTTTGGCGTTCAGGGCGTGGCCAGCGACCAGCAGCGCAACCGCTCCATTGAGTTGCTAGGCAGGGAAGTACTACCGGCTATTCGCGAATACGCCAAAGAAATCGGCCTGGTAGATTCATTTGAGCGGGAAACCGGTTCAGTCAAGCTGGCACACGGCACCCGACGCGCGCCGGTTTGTGATCGCGAAGCGATGCGGGAGCTTGGTATAAAGGCCGCCTGATAGCAGACGTCTCACGCATAATTAAATTCACAAACGGGGTATTACAATAAAAATGCAGGGCTTGAAGTCCTGCATTTTTATTGGGCTTTTTATAGCCTGTAGTACTGTATAGCTGCCGCCGAAGACGGGGCCACCAGAGCCCCAGCTACGTGCAGCTCTAGCTCATCCGTAGCGCTGATGTCAGCGTAGACTCGACGGTTGTGGGGCTTTCTTAACACCTAACCCCGAGGCTATAACGGCAACCCGCCAGAAGTCGAAGTCTGACAGAGTAGACCATGTGAAAAAGTGTGTTTATGCTCCCAAGACGTCAATCTCTCTGGAACTACCATGGACACAAAAACAGAACCGGCCCACATCCTCTATGAGACGCCTGAAGATGGCATTGCACGCATTGTGCTCAATCGACCGGAAACGGCCAACGCGCAGGACACGCAATTCCTCTATGAACTGAATGACGCCTTCGATCGCGCTGCTCACGACGAAAATATCCGGGTGATTATCCTCGCGGCCAACGGCAAGCATTTCTCTTCCGGTCACGATCTTGGTGAAAAGAACTGGCACGCGAATATGCACGATTACGCCACTGTCGGCACAATGTGCGGGTTTACCTGCGCAGGCGCCGAAGCGCAGATGAGTCGCGAAGAAGAGATATATCTGGGTTTTAGCGAGCGCTGGCGCAACATCCCGAAACCGACCATTGCTGCCGTACAGGGCAAATGTATTGCTGGTGGCCTGATGCTGGCCTGGCCCTGCGATCTGATTATCGCGACGGATGACGCCAGTTTCACTGACCCGACAGTTAGCTTCGGTGTCGGCGGCATTGAATTCTTCACGCACTTTTGGGAAGTCGGCGCGCGCAAGGCGAAGGAGATGTTGTTCACCTCCGATTCCGTCAGCGCCCAGGATGCCTTGCAGCTAGGGATGGTCAACCAGGTGGTGCCCCGCCAAGAATTGCAGGAAGCAGCAATGGTGATGGCGCGGAAGATAGCCGCAAAATCACGGTTTGCACTCAAGCTCACCAAGAAGGCGATCAATGCCTGTCAGGACGCTCAGGGTCGTGAACTGGCGATGGACAATGCCTTCCATCTGCACCAACTCGCGCACACGCACTGGTTGAAACTTTATAACTCGCTGCTGGATCCCAGCGGCCTGCCCAAAGCGACGCAGAAGGCGCTGGGCATGAAAGTGGAGGGGGCGGACTAGTGAACTAGCGTCCTGTCTTACAGCATCAATGGCTGTATTCAGAATTTATTCACAGCCGCCCGGCAGCCAACAGGTCCCGGGGTGCTAAAGCCAGGTCACGCCGTCATCCCATAACCGCCGGCGCACTTCGATACACCGCTCCGGGGCAGTCCTGGCGGAATGCTGGTAAGGCCCTGGTAGCGCTTTGCCAGTTGGCTCAAAGAGACGCGCCCGCAGAAAAGTCGGTAAAACCATAGGGTGCGTACGGCCCAAGGCAGGCATGTTCGAGCACACCCATACCTGTTCGGGTTCCGTCCGTAACACGAACAACTTGTTGCACATGCAAATTAGCCGCCTCGTTTGGATCGAGCGTCTCCGGGTCAAATACTTCGCCGCCAATTTCCATTTCACCTTTCCATACACCCTGACACCAGACCGGATGAAAGTAACCCAGACCTTTCATCTGGAACTTGAACAGTGGTTCAAAAGAAATGGTGCGGGTATGGCCCTGCAAATTGACCATATCGATCTCAGCCGCAGCAATTAACCGGGAACCTGGCACGTATTGCAGTCGATGCGCCAAACCGGGCATGTTTTCGACGCCGGGGTCATCGCCTTCCGGTACCTCAGCGGCGCTCTTGTACAGCGGGGCGGTGAGGCCTTCTCGACACAACGCTTCGCCTTTTGAGCCCTCAAAGAATATAGCGAGGGACACATGGTCCTCCCAAAACAACGGCGCCCACAGTAAGAAAAACGAGGACGATGGTTGCGGTGCGCCAACCGGGCCGGATTTGCCCAGGTTGCGCACCCCCCAGGATCGGTCTTTGGTGCCGTGGCACTGCGCCGGTACCACCCGGATATTGCCATCGGGATAATTGACTTCCCCTGACCATTCACCAAACTGATCAAAGCGGGTGGCGTCCATCACCCGCCGCGCACCGCTCCATATGGTTTGTCGAGCCTCTTCAATGCCAGCGGTGCGTGTCGCAAAAGTGAGGTCACAGCTAATACCGGTTTTATTGTCCTGCAACACAACGCGTGTGCGGCGCATCGGTTCCAGCACTTCAATACTGAAGGGGCCGACCTGCATGACCGTGCGCTCGAGGGGCGCGCGGCAGGAACCAAAGAAGCAATGCTGCCGTCCACCTTTTTCAATCACGCTGAAGGCGCAATCGAGGATGCCCAGATGAGGGTAGATCGCCATACCAATACCGAAATACCAGCTGCCATCTTTGGCATAGCCATTGAACCAGGTGCGGTCATAAAAGTTGGGATCGCTGGTGGCAGGATGGGCGATGGGCTCTGCAGTTTGGTGGATTGGGAAATCATCAAATTTGTTAAGCATAGCGCTGGGTCTCCGTTATTTTAGTTTTCATGGCCTGCGTTAGCCGACGCCAGGCTAGTGGATTCGAACTCAAGTGGACTGAAACTATATCAGAGCGAGCAGAGCGACCGCAGCAGGACGTCCCAACAAAGTCACCTTTGTCGCCCACCGGTGCATGGTCTGTATTAGCTGGGGCCGAGCCGCGCTTTTATCGTGGCTTTGTATATAGCCACGCGAGCACTAAACAGTACCAGTCAGGTAGGGGTCTTATGAGAAGGTTAACTTTTTCACGCAACTCACCTGACGCAGTATCATCCGGCGATATCTACTTGCTGTATCGCCATCATCACAGCCGTCATGACGGTCGGCCAGGGTAGTTAATCAGGATGGTCTGCGGCCAGTTGACCGCCGACTTGCGCCGACGGTTGTATCGAATGGCGTCACCCCTTGTTGGTAGCGTTGCGCACGGCGCCTTTTGCCTTTTCATTGCGCACGGGCTTTTAATCTCAACAGCCGCCGAGAGCAGCGGCATTGAAATTTAGCCTTTGCGTGGGCGGAAGAATGGCAGTTTGCCACCGTTTTCCAGCGATTCGAAAACGACCTCCATGGGCAGCCCAATTTTCAGGTCCTGATAATCCATATCCCGTAGGCCAGCGGTAATACGCACGCCTTCTTCCATATCAACGACCAGTACAGCGTAGGGGAATATTTTGTCGAATTCTGGCGACATCGGCATATGGCAAACGGTCCAGGTATAAACTTCGCCACGACCGTTTGACTCACGCCAGCCCCACTCGGAAGAGCCACAACTGGCGCACATGTAGCGGGGAATATGTCGCCAGGTTTCGCAGTTGAGACAACACTGAAAACTGAGAATACCGTCAGCGCAATGCCCCCAGAATTGCTCGTCCAGGTAGTTGGTGGGTCGCGGTGCAGGATTGGGAATAAATTCGCTCATTGAAACGTCTCCTCAAACATTATTCTATCTCCTCAGGATCACCAGGCTACCGTCGCCGAAGTCACCCCAGCCAGTGACCAGACCAATTTCAGCGTCTTTTACCTGCACTTCACCGCCATCGCCACGTAACTGGCGGGTTGCCTCAACCACATGATTCAGACCCCAGACATGCGCCTGAGAGTGCAGCCCGCCGTGGGTGTTGGTGGGGAACTTGCCATCTATTTCCAGGGTGCCGTTCTTAACAAACTCTCCCGCACCGCCCTGTGGACAAAAACCCATGGCTTCAAGCTGCAGCAGCACAACATAGGTAAAACAGTCGTAAACCTGTAAAAAGTCCATATCGGTGGGTTTCAGGCCAGCCATGGCAAACGCCTTGGGCGCTGAATTCGACAAACCGATATGAAACATGTCGGGGCGGTTGGCAATGTCATCAGCCGGGTAGGGGTGACCTTCAGCTGCAGCCATAATGTAGGCGGGGCGATGGCGCAGGTCTTTGGCCTGGTCGGCACTGCTAAGAATAACCGTACAGGCGCCATCGGTTTCCAGACAGCAGTCATACAACCGGAAGGGCTCGGAAATCCAGCGCGATTTCAGGTAGGTTTCCATATCCAGCGGCTGACCGCGGGTAATGGCTTTATCGTTAAATTGCGCGTGTCGGCGCGCCGCAATAGCAACCGCACCCATGGCTTCGTGCTGAATACCGAAAGTTTGCATGTGGCGCATGGCGATCCAGGCGTACATTTGTACCGGTGAGGCGCTACCGTAGGGCAGGTAATAACCGCTCAGGGTCCGCTCAAGGGCCGGAATGGAGATTCTTTCGGGAAACTTGGCATTGGGCTTGGGCCGCAAGGCGGATGAGCCGTTCCAGCCCACGGTGACCGCAATGTTTTTAGCAACACCCGCAGCGATGGCCATCGCTGCACTTTGCAAAGCGGTGACCGGGCTGGCACCACCCATATTGATCGACACGCTGTAGCGCAGATCTTCGATACCCAGATTGGCGGCAATCTCCTCGGCAGTGATAAGCACCGGCGGCAACACCAGGCCATCGATATCGCTGGGTTTAAGGCCAGCGTCCTCAATGGCAATGCGGGTCGCCTCCAGCATCATTTCAGCAGATGGCCGCTCGGCACCCCGCGTGTAGGCGGTTTCGCCGATGCCGACAATAGCAGCCTTGTCTCGGAAATCTAGGGAATGTCTTGCAGACATAGGTTTTCCTCTAAGTGACGCAAATAAAACGTCTAACAATTTACCTGCGGTATGGGTTATAAAAAGGAATATTTTGTATGCGGAAAGGGCGTCATTGCGCTGCCCATGTCAGGGCGCAATGAGACCACAATTCGCAAATAGCGTCAATTGGCTGACATAACTCCGGGGCTCGCGCTGGCCTGTATAGCAGGCTTAATTAACAGATCTAACCAGCAGGCCCAGATCACCGGTTTAGTCGGCCCTGACAAGGCCACCGTGGCCAGGCTAAACCGGTATTTCCAGCGCCTTACACAAAAACATCATTAGCGGTAAACCGTCGCGGAATCGTTTCACCACGTCATCTATAAACCGGGGGCTTTGGATATCACCTTCGCCCAGGCGCTTGATGGCAATAAAATCTTTCCGTTTCAGTTCGTCAATCAAGGGGTGATCCCGATCATAGCCTCGGGGTGGCCGTTTCAACGCATCACCAACCAGTTCAAAATGGCGTCCGAAAACTTTGTTTTGCACCACCTCGCGCCAGTGCTCAGGCTTCTCGGCGATGCGGGCTCTTATTTTAGCCAGCGATGCGCTGTCTGGACGCCAGCTCCCGACACCAACAAAGACATCGTGGGGTTCGATATGCACGTAAAACCCCGGGGCGTGAATATCTTTGCCGAGGGCATGCCGAAATTGAATGCCGATATTGGTTTTATAGGGTGTTTTATCGTAGCCAAAACGAGT
>JBFJZC010000173.1:0-6481 GCA_041622295.1 Porticoccaceae bacterium | reverse complement strand
CAATGCGTCAGCTTTGTCAGTTTTTTCCCAGGTGAAATTGGGTTCTTCGCGGCCAAAATGGCCGTAGGCGGCAGTATTGCGATAGATCGGCCGCTTGAGATCGAGCATCGCCACCAGCCCGGCCGGGCGCAGATCAAAATGCTCTTTGATGAGCTGGACAATTCTATCGTCCGAACATTTGCCGGTGCCGTAGGTGTTAATGCTGATTGACGTCGGTTCGGCCACCCCAATGGCGTAGGAGATCTGTATTTCACAGCGTTCAGCGAGTCCGGCGGCGACAATATTCTTGGCGACGTAGCGCCCGGCGTAGGCGGCTGAGCGGTCAACCTTGGACGGATCCTTGCCGGAAAACGCGCCACCCCCGTGGTGAGCCATGCCGCCGTAGGTGTCGACGATTATCTTGCGCCCGGTCAGGCCGCAATCACCCATGGGGCCGCCAATCACAAACAGCCCGGTAGGGTTAATGTGGTACAGCGTATTTTTATGCAGCCATTCGGCGGGTAATACTGGCTTGATAATTTCTTCCAGCACGGCTTCTCTCAAATCGGCCAGGGAAATGTCCGGGTTGTGCTGGGTGGATAGCACCACGGCATCAATGGCCACGGGCAGGTCATGTTCATAGCGCAGGGTGATCTGGCTTTTGGCATCTGGGCGCAGCCACGGGAGGACCTTGTTTTTGCGCAGGTAGGCCTGGCGTTCGACGAGTCGGTGCGCGTAGTAAATCGGCGCCGGCATCAGAACATCCGTTTCATTGGTGGCATAGCCAAACATCAGGCCCTGATCCCCGGCGCCCTGCTCCTTGTTTTCACCTTCATCAACGCCCATGGCGATATCGCCGGACTGTTTGCCAATGGCGTTGATAACCGCACAGGAGGCGCCGTCGAAGCCGACTTCAGAGCTGTTGTAGCCGATATCGAGAATTACCTGCCGGACAATGGCTTCAAGATCCACGTAGGTTTTGGTGCGCACTTCGCCAGCGATAATGGCGACACCGGTTTTAACCATGGTTTCGACGGCAACTCGCGAATTGGGGTCATCGGCGATCATCGCATCCACGACGGCGTCAGAAATTTGATCGGCCATCTTGTCCGGATGGCCCTCGGACACGGATTCCGAGGTGAATACACTGTATTGGCTCATATGATGGAGTCTCCTGGAGGCGTCTGACCGCTACGCGGCGACAGACTTTAAAAATTGCCGCAACTGGATACGAAATCCGTTACGTTGAGTGAGGTACAGGCTTTTGCCTTCGCTAAAACCGGCAGCAGCGGCCCACATGGCCAACTCCTCCGGGCAGAAACCCAGCCACAGGTCGCCACAGGCGGAATGGGCCCAGTCCTGATCGTGCTGACATAATTCGGTAACGATGAGTGCCCCGCCCTCCGCTAGCAAACCGTTAAGCATTTTTAGTGTGTCTGCCGGTCGAGGCAGGTGATGTAGCACCATGCCCAGGGTGATGATGTCGGCGCGGATGGCGCGGTCCAGGGCGCAGATGTCACCGAGAATAAATTCGATATTGGTCATGCCACCTTGCTCAGCAAAGCGCCGGGAGCGATCGAGCATTTCGGTTGAGTTATCGACGGCGACGACGGTCTGGAATCGCTTTGCTAGCTCGGCTAGCAACTCACCCTCGCCGGGACCGATTTCAAGTGCGGTAGCTGTATCAGGCAGGCGCAACCCGTCGATCAGCTCCACGATAGCGTCCCCGTACTGGCCATAACTGGCGATCAGATCCTGCTGTTCGCGAAAGTGCTCCGCATTGTGGCGGAAAAACGCTCTGGAGCTTTCTGCGCGCTCGGCATGTATAACCTGAATTTCGTGGTCTATATCGTCCGCAACGGGGTATTGATCCAGTTGGCCAAATATCTGTTGGCGCAATGTGTCCAGGCCGTCCTGTGCATAGTAATTACGCCGGTAGTAGACACAGGCACCCTCCTTGCGAGACACCACTAAACCGGCTTTTGACAGTATTTTGAGGTGGTGGCTCATCGCCGGTTGGCGAACACTGAAAATACGGCACAATTCCAGCACGCCAAAGGCATCGCGTTGCAGGATGCGAATAATTTGCGCGCGCAGTTCGTCACCCGCAGCCTTGAACACCGTGGTGGCGAGGGGCAGTGAAGCCTCCTGGGGCGTATAAATCCGAGCAGTGTGTTGGTTCATGGGCGGCAGGGTACTATAAAACAGACGTATATCAAAATAATTTGATGCGGATTTTGAGTTTGTGTTGGCGCTATTTTCGGGCGATTTTGCCACATTTGTTCCCAGATTCGCTGCAATGTACACAAATATGGCTGTGGTAGCGCATCGCGCCTTTACGGGCGTCTGTCAGTGCGGGAAAATACGCGTCTTTTTTTACCCTCCAGGAGCACGCCTTCATGCCATCCCGTCGTCAACTCGCCAACGCTATTCGTGCGCTTAGCATGGATGCAGTTCAGCAGGCTAATAGCGGCCATCCCGGAGCGCCCATGGGTATGGCTGATATTGCCGAAGTGCTGTGGAATGATTACCTGATTCATAACCCGCTTAATCCCAGGTGGCCAAACCGGGATCGCTTCGTGCTGTCAAATGGTCACGGGTCGATGCTGCTGTATTCACTTTTACACCTCAGCGGTTACGACCTGTCAATCGACGAGCTGAAAAATTTTCGACAGCTCCATTCCAAAACTGCGGGTCATCCAGAATACGGTGAAGCGCCTGGTATAGAAACGACCACCGGCCCGCTGGGTCAGGGGCTGGGCAATGCGGTGGGCATGGCGCTCGCCGAAAAGGTGCTGGCGGCGCAGTTTAACCGGCCTGGCCATGAAGTGATTAATCACCATACCTATGCGTTTGCCGGTGACGGCTGCTTGATGGAAGGTATTTCCCACGAAGTCTGTTCGCTGGCGGGCACCCTCAAGCTGGGCAAGCTGGTGGTGTTTTATGACGACAACGGTATCTCCATCGACGGGGAAGTTGCGGGCTGGTTTACCGATGATACCCCTGGCCGCTTCGAGGCTTACGGCTGGCAGGTCATCAGGGATGTTGACGGCCACGATGACGGGGCCATCAAAGCCGCTATTGAAACCGCTCGCCAACAAGGTGTTAAACCGACACTGATTTGCTGCAAGACAATTATCGGCTTCGGCTCTCCTGCCAAACAGGGTAAGGAAGATTGTCACGGTGCCCCGCTTGGTGAGGAAGAAATAAAGGCCGTGCGGCGGCAGCTCGGCTGGTCTAGCCCACCGTTTGAAATTCCTGGCGAGATTGCAGCCGGCTGGAATGCCAGCGCCAAAGGCGGCGCCGCAGAAAGCAGCTGGCAACAAGGGCTGGAGGCATACCGTTCTGCCCATCCGCAACTGGCTGCCGAACTGGAGCGGCGTTTGCGTAGCGAACTACCGACTGATTTCATCAGCAAGGCAAACACATACATCAACGAATGTCAGGTCAAGGGTGAGTCCCCCGCAACACGGAAGGCCTCGCAAAACTCGCTCGACGCCTACGGACCCTTATTACCAGAACTGCTCGGCGGCTCGGCTGATCTTGCCGGCTCTAACAACACTATCTGGAAGGGTTGCAAGGGCATCACCGGTGACGATGCCAGCGGCAACTACCTGTACTACGGGGTGAGAGAGTTCGGCATGGCGGCCCTCATGAACGGCATAGCCCTGCACGGCGGCTTTGTTAACTATGGCGCTACTTTCCTGGTCTTTATGGATTATTGCCGCAATGCCGTACGCATGGCCGCACTGATGAAGCAGCAAAGCATTTTTGTATTTACCCACGATTCCATCGGGCTTGGCGAAGATGGGCCGACGCACCAGCCCGTCGAGCATCTGACCAGTTTACGTAGCACGCCGAATATGAACACGTGGCGACCCTGCGATGCGGTTGAGACAGCCGTGTGCTGGAAAGGCGCCATCACCAGACAGGATGGTCCCTCAGCACTGATATTTACCCGGCAGGGATTGCCACACCAGAATCGAACAGCACAGCAGATCGCCGATATTGAGCGCGGTGGCTATGTGCTTCAGGATTGCGCCGGCGAGCCAGACATTATCCTGATTGGTACCGGATCGGAATTGCAGCTGGTCATGGCGGCAGCCGAACGACTTGCGGCCTCAGGCCGAAAAGCCCGGGTGGTATCGATGCCCTGTACCGAGATTTTTGATGCTCAGGATGCAGCTTACCGCGATGCAGTATTGCCGCGGGGTGTCCGCAAACGGCTCGCCGTAGAGGCCTTGCACGCCGATTTTTGGCGCAAGTACGTTGGACTTGATGGCGATGTGGTTGGCATGACGACGTTTGGCGCATCTGCCCCAGGCCCGCTCCTGATGGCGGAGTTTGGCTTTACGGTGGATAACGTTGTTGCCAGAGCTGAGGCGCTGTTCGGATGACCGCGACGCGCCTGGCCATCAACGGTTTTGGGCGCATCGGTCGCTGTGTCTTGCGCGCGTTATGGGAGCGCAGGCTGGCGGATAGCCTTGAGGTGGTTGCTATCAACGAGCTGGCCGATCTGGATACCATCGCCTATCTTAGCCGTTATGACTCCACCCATGGACGCTTTGCCGGCACGATTGAAAAGCGCGGCGAGCATCTTGTGGTGGATGAGCAGCTCATTCATGTCAGTCACCATGACAATGCAGCGGATCTGCCATGGCGTGAACTGGGTGTCGAAATCGCGCTTGAGTGCAGTGGCACTTTCAGCTCCAGGCTCGGGGCCACGGCCCATCTTGACGCTGGTGCGCGGGCAGTGCTGTTTTCCCAGCCTGCTGACCCTGACATTGATGCCACCGTTGTCTACGGCATCAATCACCGCCAGTTGCGCGCCGATAACCGTATTATTTCCGCGGCCTCCTGTAGCACCAATTGCGTGGTGCCGGTGATAAAAATATTGCATGACGCGCTGGGTATAGAGGCCGGGGTGATTACCACCATTCATTCGGCGATGAACGATCAACCTGTGCTGGATTCCTATCATCATACGGATCTGCGTAAAACCCGTGCGGCCATACAGTCAATTATTCCAGTGGAGACCCGGCTCGCCCGCGGTATAGACAGGATCTTACCCGAGCTGGCGGGGCGCTTTGAAGCGCAGGCCATGCGGGTGCCGACACAAAACGTGTCGGCCATTGATCTGTCCGTGCAGGTGCAACGGGATACCACCAGTGCCGAGGTCAATAGCATCCTCCAGCACGCGGTAGCAAAACAGCTCGCCGATATTCTTGGTTACACGGAGGAGCCACTGGCATCCTGCGATTTTAACCACGATAGCCGTTCCGGTATCGTCGATGCGAGTCAGACTCGCGTGGGTGGTAAACGCCTGGTCAAGGTGCTGCTGTGGTTTGACAACGAATGGGGCTACGCCAACCGTATGCTGGATATTTTGCTGTACTGGCGCAGTTTGAAATGAAGAGGGAGATTTTATGTCGGTACTGTTGATGCAAAATATGGCGCTTGCGGGTAAGCGGGTGCTGATACGAGAAGACCTCAACGTGCCGATTAAGGACGGCATGGTAACGTCCGATGCGCGCATCCGCGCGGCCTTGCCGACTATTCGCCTAGCTCTTGCAGCTGGTGCAAAGGTGCTCTTGATGTCTCACCTCGGGCGACCCACGGAAGGAGAGTTTGACGAGACTTTCAGCCTGCGCCCGGTCGCCGCGCGCCTCGGCGCCCTGCTCGATATCAACGTCCCCCTGGTGAGCAACTGGCGTGACGGTGTTGAGGTTGCCGGCGGTCAGGTTGTCCTGCTCGAAAATGTGCGTTTTAACAAGGGTGAGAAGAAAGACGATGACGCCCTTGCCAAAGCCTACGCCGCGCTCTGTGATATTTTCGTCATGGACGCTTTTGGCACCGCTCACCGTGCCCAGGCGTCTACTCACGGGGTTGCCCGGTTTGCCCCAGTGGCCTGTGCGGGACCATTGCTGGCGGACGAACTACAGGCGTTGGGCAGGGCTCTGGCTAATCCGGCGCGACCGCTGGTGGCGATTGTTGGTGGCTCCAAAGTTTCAACAAAACTGATGGTGCTTGAAACCCTGTCAGAAAAAGTTGATCAATTGATTGTCGGGGGCGGCATCGCCAACACCTTTCTCGCGGCGGCTGGCAAAAGGGTGGGCAAATCCCTGTGTGAACATGAGCTGATCGATACGGCGGCAGCATTGATGGAAAAATGCGCGATCCACTTGCCTGTCGATGTGGTGACGGCGCGGGAGTTTGCCGAAACAGCGGTGGCGACGATCAAGGCGGTGGACGCTGTCGCTGACGATGACATGATTATGGATATCGGTCCGCAAACGGCGCAGCAACTGGCGGCGCTATTGCGCAATGCGGGTACTATCATCTGGAACGGCCCGGTGGGGGTGTTCGAGTTTGATCAGTTTGGTGAGGGTACCCGCGTGATTGCTCAGGCGATAGCGGATAGCCAGGCTTTTTCAATCGCTGGCGGCGGGGATACATTGGCCGCGATTGATAAATATGGTATTGCTGGTCAGGTGTCCTATAT
>JBFJZC010000172.1:0-6508 GCA_041622295.1 Porticoccaceae bacterium | reverse complement strand
CCGCTGGTGGTGTGGCAGACCGGCAGCGGCACCCAGACCAATATGAATCTCAATGAGGTGATCGCCAATCGCGCCAACGAGTTGGCCGGGCAGCCGCGGGGCAGTTATGCGCCGATACACCCCAATGACCACGTCAATCGCTCACAATCTTCCAACGATGTCTTCCCCACCGTGATGCATATTAGCGCGGCTCGCGCCCTGGAGGACGATCTACTACCGGCGCTGCTTGGCCTGGAATCTGCGCTGCGGGATAAAAGCCGTGAGTTTATGGACCAGGTGAAAACCGGACGAACCCACATGATGGATGCCACACCAGTGACCCTGGGTCAGGAGTTTGGTGGCTACGCTGCCCAGCTCAATTATGCGCAGACGCAAATACGTGACGTATTACCCGGCCTCAAGGCGCTGGCGATCGGTGGCAGCGCCGTGGGTACCGGTCTCAATACGCCTCCTGGCTGGCCGCCAACAGTGACGGTTCGGTTGGCGACACTCAGCGGCGTCGCCTTTACCAGCGCCACAAACAAGTTCGCGGCGCTGGCGGCGCACGATGCCCTGGTGGATTTGCACGGACGCCTGCGGCTGCTCGCCACCGGGCTATTTAAAATAGCCAGTGACCTGCGGCTGCTGGCCAGTGGCCCCCGTTGCGGGCTGGGCGAGTTGTCCTTGCCTGCCAACGAACCCGGCAGTTCGATCATGCCCGGTAAGGTCAACCCAACTCAGGTCGAGGCGCTGACCATGGTGGTGGCGCAGGTCATGGGTAATGACGCAGCCGTTGCTTTTGCTGGCAGCCAGGGGCACCTGGAATTGAACGTCTTCAAGCCGGTGATAATTCACAATGTTCTTGAATCAATTGGTTTGTTGAGTGATGCCATGGTCAGCTTTACTGATCATTGTGTGGTGGGCATCGGCGTCAATGAGCAACAGCTGACCGCGTCCATGGATAGATCACTTATGCTGGTGACGGCCTTAAGCCCGGTAATCGGTTATGACAGGGCGGCCGACATCGCTAAAACCGCCTATCGCGACAATATGTCCCTTCGTGAAGCCAGCGAAAAACTGGGCTACCTGAGCCTCGCTGAATTTGATCGCCTGGTTGATCCGGCGAAGATGGTGGCGCCTACCAAAACGCCAGACTCTTCGAAAACACCGGGCTCTTCGAAAAGACCAGGCCCACAAAAAATACCAGACCCCACAGAAAGACTGGGTAATTAACCCTGTTTGGCCTGCGTTAGCCTGCTGACTTCCCGGTCGATGGTGAAATGGCCATGTCCTTCCGCGGTGATCATGTCGATGCGGTCCAGCAGGGAATTAAGCTGGTGTTCTTCTTCATGTTGTTCGGCGACATACCACTGCAGAAAATTGAATGTAGAAAAATCTTTTTCGGCAAGCGCGGTTTCCACCAGCACACTGATCTTTCTGGAAACCGCCTGCTCGTGTTGAAGTGTTGCCTGAAAAATATCGCGAATAGAATCCCAGGATAATGGCGGCGCGGCAATCGTGCCAAGCTGGGGCAGGCCGCCGGTTTCCAACACATACTCAAAAAGCTTTTCCATGTGCGCCCGTTCTTCGGCTGACTGCAGTCGAAAGAAATGCGCGCACCCATCGTAGCCCTTGCTGGCGCACCAGGCGCTCATTTGCATGTACAGCACTATCGATAAGCATTCGTGATTAATTTGCGCGTTTAACTGTGTTGTCAACGTTTTGCTGAGCATAGTCGCCTCCAGGCTGGGGTTTGCAAAGGTGGATGTCATTGTATAAATCAACTAGCGCCAGGAACCTTGATCTAACGTAGCTTTTGCTGCTTTATGTCTAACATTCAAGCTGGCGAGGACACAGGCGGCTAGCCTCATTTGCGCTGACTTGACGCCGATGGCCGCTGGACTTTATATGCCGTTGGGCTTTGTCAGCAGTTGGCATCAATAACCTGGAAAATAACACACAGCTCCCGACAATCAAATCCTGGCGATCACAAATTCGGTCGATCAACATCCGACCGCCACCTGCCGACGGCCACAGGCCGCCCGCAGTGAAGGCCTGGCCGCCGGCTTATTTTTGCAGTGATTTTATGTAAGCGACGAGATTCTTTAATCGCGCCGTTGTTATGCCGGTACGCTCGTTGCTGTCTTCGTAAATAATCTTACCCCAGACTGGCATGTCAGCTGGGCCGTGTGAGCGAAAGTTCTTGTCATAATCAGGGTTGCCCTGAATTATGTTGAGCACCTTTCTATAGGGGAAGGCCCCATCCGTTTCCTGTTGGTGAAGAAATGTCAGGTCAGGCGGGCGATTTTTAAGTGAACCAGCGACCGGGCCGTTGCCTTCGCCGGTAACACCATGGCAGGACGCGCAATAGTTAAGGTAGTCGGCTTCACCGGCCGCCGTGTCGGGGGCTTCTTCAGCGATACCCAGAACCGAAACCCCCAGAGATAACCCGAACACCAGGCTTTTAAAGCCAGGTCTGGCTGTTGTGACTGTGTTTTCCGGTGTTGAGATTCTGTTTTTCGATATAGATACAGCGATACCAGTTGAATTATCCATAACATTTCTCTCTGGTTTGAGTTGATTTTTGCTGACTCTGGCGACTCACGACCATCATCTCCTTTAAAGCTAGTCTGCGTAGGCAGGAAAACAATTGATCAGCGTCAATTGAGCATGGCATAAACGAAATAGAGGTTTAATACAGGGCAGACCTGGTTTGTAAGCAGTTTGGTCGGGGGAGAAGCCCGGTGCGGACGAAATTTGCGGTGGTGGCAATGGTAGGCCGAGCCCCGGCCATTGATTTGCAGGTGTTCCGTGGTGAGTGGCTGACTTACCTCGTTGCCTGTGTAAGGTATTTGCTCATAGCATCAGGACGAGATAATCCCTTGCGTTCTATCGAGACAAACACAACAATAACAACATCGAATAAGCATATATCCATAGCGAATATAGGGCGGCATCACCGCGCTCAGGTAGGAGTAGACCTCGTAGACACTGAGCTCATTAACTTGTTTTGTCTCGACACTGGCTTTTTCTGGAGGTTTGCTTGTTGCAACTGAGATCGATTAATCCTTTTCAGCCCCACTGTTTTGGCCATATCCCGTTAGCTGGCTTAGACAGGGGCGAGTGCTAAAAAATGACCGGTAAAAATCTGTCCGGTAATAACGCTGGTTCGCGAGGTCGCCCATCTGCACAGACCTGGCTGCCACTGTTATCCGATGTCCGCAACAGAAGCCGTAGTGAAGTACTGCAAGATGTTCTGGCTGGCACCATCACTGCTATTTTGCTGGTGCCACAGGCCCTGGCCTACAGTTTATTGGCAGGCTTGCCGCCGGAAGTGGGGCTTTACGCCAGCGTCATACCTCCCATCATTTATGCACTGACCGGCACCAGCCGCACGCTGG
Source organism: Porticoccaceae bacterium (assembly GCA_041622295.1). Taxonomy (GTDB): domain Bacteria; phylum Pseudomonadota; class Gammaproteobacteria; order Pseudomonadales; family Porticoccaceae; genus HB2-32-21. Next base: position 3,128 of record JBFJZC010000172.1, on the reverse strand, counting down.
CCGTAGGGCCAGTGGCGGTTGCTGCGGTGATGGTGGCGGCGGCGCTGACACCCTATGCCGGTGGCGACCCCCATAAATATCTGGTCGGTGCGCTGATTCTATCGGCACTGTCGGGGCTTATTTTACTGGCGCTCGGTATTTTGCGCCTCGGTTGGTTGACGCATTTCATCAGTCACCCGGTACTGTCCGGGTTCACCACCGGCGCGGCGATATTTATTGTTGGCACGCAGCTGGCTGCACTGACCGGCATCTACGTACCTCGGGACGCCGGTTTTGTGCGGATTATTGAAACCCTGATCGCTGGCAGCGGCGACATTAATGTTGTCACGACTACCTTTGGGCTGGTTGCGGTGCTCCTGTTGTTGCTGGCCCGCGGCCCCGTGGTTCAATTGCTCGGCAAAATGGGGCTTAAACCGAGTCTGGCGGCCGTCCTCGGCCGCACTGCGCCACTGGTCGTGGTGGTGCTGGCGATCGCCATTGCGGCGGGGCTCGACGTTAAGGCTCACTGGCAGGTGGCGGTGGTGGGTGCGGTGCCTCAGGGTTTACCTGGTATTTCTCTTGGATTCCTGACGGAGCCTGGCTGGCTGGCCCTGTTGCCTTCGGCTGCGCTGATTGCGGTAATTGGCTATGTAGAGAGTATTTCGGTGGCGAAAGTGCTGGCTTTCCGCCGTCAGCAAAAAATTAACCCGGATCGTGAGTTTACGGCACTGGGTTTGACCAACGTGGCGGCCGCCTGCGCGGGAGCAATGCCGGTGGCGGGCGGTTTTGCCCGCTCCATGGTGAACTATGACGCGGGAGCAAATACCCAGCTCGCGGCAATCATTACTGCCTGTTGGGTGGGCCTGGCGACATTCTTCTTCACCGGTGCGCTGGCGGACCTGCCCAAGGCGGTGCTGGCGGCAATTATCGTTGTCGCGGTGTGGCAATTGATCGACTTCAAAGGCCTGCGCCACACCTGGACCTATGACCGTGGCGACGGCGCCGCCCAGGGCGTGACCCTGGTCGGGGTGCTGACCCTGGGCATAGAGCAGGGTCTGATGCTGGGTGTCGGCCTGGCGATGGTGTTGTTTCTGTACCGCACCAGCCGACCGCATATCGCCGTAGTAGGGCGTATAGCCGGCACCGAACACTACCGCAATATTTTGCGCCATCAGGTGGAAACCTGGCCGCATTTACTGCTGGTGAGGGTTGATGAAAACATCTACTTCGCCAATACGCCGCGGGTGGAATCGATGCTGCTCGATCTGGTGGTCGATCAGGCGCAGTTGACCGATGTGGTGCTGGTTTTTTCGGGCGTCGCCTATGTGGATGCCAGCGCGCTGGAGATGCTGGACGAATTTGAAACGGCGCTGGCCGAGCGGGGCGTGCGCCTGCATCTGGCCGAAGTCAAAGGCCCAGTGATGGATCGTCTGCAGCATACCGATTTACTGGCGCGGCTCAATGGCGGCCGCGTGTATTTGTCCACGGAGCTGGCGGTGGCGGCGTTGACTGTGCCTGAGCGCTGAACGATGCGGCGCGCTCGGCCTGGTATGCTGTATTGACGGTCTAGACCGTGTCCAGCCGATGTTCGATAGAGAACTCCCTGAGCTGAGCCTGGGGATTCATGGGCTTGTGATCAGTCGAATAAATTCTTCAGCGCGGCAATTGACTGGCGGCCTTTATCTTTTTTGACTTCTTCGGATAATTCTTCACCAAAACCTTCGCGCTCCACATCTTCCGGCGGTAGTTCTTCAAGAAAGCGACTGGGTGTGGTTTCGTATATCTGGCCAAACTGTTTTCGTTTGGCTGCCAGTGTCAGAGACAAGGTGCGCTGGGCGCGGGTAATGCCCACGTAGGCAAGGCGCCTTTCCTCCTCGATATTGCCGTCATCAATACTGTTGCGGTGCGGCAGCAGGTTTTCTTCCATGCCGATTAAAAACACGTGATGGAACTCGAGTCCCTTGGCAGCGTGCAGCGTCATCAGCTGGACTTTGTCATCTGCCGATTCCTCCTCCTGACGATCGAGCAGGTCACGTAGGACCAGCCTGGCGATGGCGTCCTCGACACTGATGTCGTTTTCCAGGGCGTCCTCACCGTCAGTCGGACTGATGTTGAGCACCTTGTCCAGCTGGTCGATGAGTAAGAGGACGTTTTTCATGCGGTTGTCGGCCACCGCGCTACTGGCGGCGTTCTGGTGCAGCCAGGCTTCGTAATCAATGTCGTCGATCATTTCGCGAATGGCCGCGACCGGTTTGTTACCCATGCAATTTTCAATAACGCCATCGAACCACACTTTGAACTTTTCGAGGCGCTGTAGATTGGCTGCCGCGATTTCCTCACGCAGCCCCAGCTCACCGATGGCGGCGAGCAGAGAAAGCTCGCGACGGGTCGCATAGCCAGCGAGCTTTTCCAGGGTGCCGGGGCCAATTTGCCGCCGCGGAGTGTTGATAATGCGAAGGAAGGCATTATCGTCGTCCGGATTCACCAACAGGCGCAGGTAGGCCATGATGTCCTTGATCTCGGCGCGCGCGTAAAACGAAGTGCCGCCGCTGAGCTCGTAGGGAATGCCCTGGGCCTGTAACTTCATTTCCAGCAGTCTGGCCTGGTGGTTGCCGCGATACAGCACGGCAAAATCACGAAAATAACAGCGGCGGCGTAGTCGGTTTTCGATAATATCGTTAACCACACGTTCGGTTTCGGCGTCTTCATTGCTACAGCGAATGATACGAATCGGCTCGCCGAGGCCGAGCTCACTCCACAGCGCCTTCTCGAACATATGGGGGTTGTTGGCAATTAAGCTGTTGGCCGTGCGCAGGATACGCGCTGTGGAACGGTAGTTTTGTTCGAGTTTAATAACATCAAGACGGGGGAAATCGGTACTGAGTTCCGCCAGGTTTTCCGGGCGTGCGCCACGCCAGGCATAGATCGATTGATCATCGTCGCCAACTGCGGTCAGGTTTTCGCTGTCGCCGATCAGCAGTTTGACCAGCGCGTACTGCGCCAGGTTGGTGTCCTGATATTCATCGACCAGTAAGTAACGAATGCGCTGCCGCCATTTGTCGAGGATTTCCGGGTCATCCCGAAACAGCTGAGCGGGGAGCATGATCAGGTCATCAAAATCGACAGCGTTGTAGGCTTTTAACGCTTTT
>JBFJZC010000171.1:0-6555 GCA_041622295.1 Porticoccaceae bacterium | reverse complement strand
GTTATCATAAACCCGGGGGTCGAGGTTTTTACTGAATATTCTTATTTGTCGCTGAGCTTTACTTACCAGTAATTTTGCCTGCTCATTAAATGATCTGGCGTCGTCCAGTACGACGCGCTCTCGGTCTATAGACTGAATATCCGGCAGGGGTGGCGTTACCCTTGGGTCTAAAAATCTTTTTAACGACAATGTCATGTGGCGGTGGGGTATACCTGCTTCGATAAATTCTTCGCCGTCGCAGTCAAAATACATGCCTTCATAAAAAGGTACGGCGTGGGTCTGCGCGTTTAACTGTAAACTTTGCAGACCAGTGTCAGCGGCATAACGAATAATGCGCCGCATTAACGCTGATCCGATACCCAGGCCTCGATGCGGCTGTAGTACGGCCATACGGCCAATTTTGTTATCGATTAATCGCGCACAGCCAACAACCTCATTGCCAGCCCCATAAGCTATCCAATGGGTAGCTTGCGCGTCAGCACTGTCAAATTCTTCGTCCGCCGGGACGCCCTGTTCTTTAACAAACACCTCGTGTCGCAATTGTGAAAGCACTTGTGACGACGTTTGCCAGCTAGTCTGTTCAACATCAATAGGGGAAAAATCAACCACTTCCATCAGCTACACCTCTACCTGCACAGGGCAAGGATACTAAATATCCGACTGGCGTAAAGCATAGCCCGCCTGAGCCTGCTTTGCCCACAGAAGGCGCTTCGATTGCAGACGAAAATGCATTCGGGAATAGCTGCTAAAATGGCTATCCTCACCTCTGATCAGAAACAGTGACCATGCGCTTGCAATATAAAGAGTCCCATAAAAAAATCAAAGTAGTAATCCAACTTGGTGTGACGTCGATCATTTTGCTTGTCGCCAGTGCTGTTGGCCACGCTGAACCGCCCATTATTGATTACGGTGCCCGTTTTCATCCAGTCATCAGCGCGACTGGTATGGTTGTCTCGCAGGAAGAACTTGCCAGCCAGATCGGTGCCAACATACTTGCTGCAGGTGGTAATGCGGTGGATGCAGCGGTTGCCACTGGCTTTGCGCTCGCGGTTACATTGCCCCAGGCGGGCAATCTCGGCGGCGGCGGGTTTATGCTCATTCACCTTGCTGGCGAAAACAAAACTGTCGCAATTGATTATCGCGAAATGGCACCACAGGCCGCGACCCGGGATTTATTCCTAAATGCGGACGGTGACATTGACCCCATTAAGGCGCGGTTCAGTCATCTCTCCGCCGGCGTGCCAGGCACTGTGGCTGGACTGATCTATGTCCAGGAAAAATATGGCACGCTGCCGTTGGAGGACATTTTGGCACCGGCCATCAAATTGGCCGAACAGGGTATAAAAGTTACCTACCCCCTGGCCTTTTCGCTCGAGCAGGCCAGTCGACGTCTGCTTAGCTCGCCGGTTTCCAGGCAGTACTATTTCAAGGCTGACGGAACACCTCTCCAACCTGGTGAGCTGTGGCAACAGGGCGATCTGGCCAAAACCCTTAAGGCCCTGGCGAAGTCAGGTCGTAAGGCTTTTTATGAAGGCGAAATTGCCGATCTTATTGTTAGCGATATGGAAAAACATGGTGGTCTGATTACCCTTGCCGATCTTGCTGCCTATAAAGTGGTAGAACGTGAGCCGGTACAGGGTAACTACAGAGGATATACCGTTGTCAGTATGCCGCCGCCCTCGTCCGGTGGTGTACATTTAATCCAGATCCTGAATATTCTTGAAGGCTGGAACCTGGTCGAACTGGGGCATAATAGTGGCGCTTACCTGCACCGGTTAATTGAAAGCATGCGGCGGGCCTACGCGGATCGCAGCGAATATCTGGGTGATCCGGATTTTCATCCCGTTCCAGTTGCCCGACTAATCGACAAAGCCTATGCGCAGAAACTACGTGACGGCATCAGTCTTGCCAGGGCTACACCTTCAGCAAGTGTTGCGCCTGGTCTGGAGCTGCCGAAGGAAAGCCCGCAAACCACACATTTTTCGGTCTGGGATGATCAGGGCAACGTTGTCAGCAATACCTACACCATTAATTTCTCCTACGGAAGTGGCATTGCGGTCGCGGGCACGGGGTTTCTACTTAATAATGAAATGGATGATTTTTCAGCCAAGGCTGGCGTACCCAATGCCTATGGTTTGACGGGTGGCGAGATGAATGCCATTGAGCCAGCCAAACGTCCCCTGTCATCCATGACGCCAGTGATCGTATTCAGGGACAGTAAGCCGGTATTTACCACGGGTAGCCCGGGCGGCAGCACCATTATCAATACGGTGTTGCAAACGGCCTTGAACATCATTGACTTTGACATGAACGTCGCTGAGGCCGCGGCGGCACCGCGCATACACCATCAATGGTTGCCCGATCAGCTATTTTTTGAATCGGGTATCAGCGTCGACACACTGCAATTACTGAAAAACCAGGGCCATTTATTGGAATCGTCACCGCGGGTCATCGGGCGGACTCAGACCATCAGCAGCGACGGTGAAAACACCTACGGGGCCAACGATCCGCGCTGGCCGGGCGGGGCGGCAGTCGCACAACCTGAGCGATAATGAACCAGATACAGATCCGGTGACGTTGTGCTCCGGTTAACCCGCTTTGTCCAGTAAGCGGTTTAACTCAGATATGCCAATGTAACCCAGACCACTGGCGAAATTCATCATCGCGTCAAGATGTGTTTTACGGCCGTAGGAGACACGCAAACTGGTCGCGGCGGCGATTACTGAAATCTTATAGAAAGAAAATATCTGATAGTAAAACAGCTTGTCATGATCAACTTTGTTGCCGCTAGATTGCTCGTATTTACGTAAAAACTCTTCTGCTGACATGAGGCTGCTTGCGAGCAAATTGCCCTGTTCGTCCGGACCGCCAAATAGCGTCAGACTCGCCCAGGCCAGGTCATCGTGATAATCACCCAGATACGCCAGCTCCCAATCGAAAATCGCGTTGATTTTTAGCTCATCGGAAAACATGAAATTGCCGCTGCGATAGTCACCGTGGACCAGTACCGGTGATGCCACCACAGGCATATTTTCTTTCAACCACAACGCCGCGCGTTCCATGATTGGGTGGGCGCTTAACGTATCTTCATTCCAGGCGCGTTCCCAAAGACCCAGTGCGGTCTGGTTCGGCGTTGTGGTGTTGGGCGCGGGCACGTCAAGGGTGGTCAGATCTTTTTTGCGCCAATCGACGGCATGGATTCTTGCCAGAATGTCAACAAACTGGTCGCCCAGTGCTGCGCGCAGTTGCGGGTTAAAGTACATACCGACGCCGCTCATCTTGTCGCTGACTTCCGGCTGCACGGTACCGCTCAGAAACCCGGCAATCAGAGCGGGTTGGCCGAGGCTTTCACCCAGCGGATCGATCCACAGCACTTCGGGCACAGGCACTTCGCCCCAGACCGCTTTTAGTACCTGACATTCGCGCAGGCGATGTGTCTCGACGATCGACTCCTGCGGATCCATGCGTATCATCAGTCGGCGGGTTTCACGCTGTCCCGACGGGGCTTGCCAGCCTAGATCAAAGGTAAATTGTTCTTTCGAGGCGCCACCGGAAAGCCGTTGCAGGTTCTTGACCTGCAGATCATTTTGCCCCGTTTCCCGTCGTAAAAAGCTCACCAGGGGTTTTTGCAACTTGCTGAAATCCATGCTCTGTTCAGCAGTTTTGTTGCGATTGTTCAGCTTTTTTGTAAATACTTCGTCGATCGCATTCTCGACCGGATAGCGTGCTCTGATTTCAGCCACCCAGGCGGCCGATGGTTTGGCGCGATTGGCCAGCGTTGCTGTGTAATAGGCGCTCATCATTGTCCCAGGTTATTTCGAATGAGAATCATATGTCGTCCAGTCGACGTTGCAGGGCGGAAATGGCGACATAACCAAAACCGCTAAGCAAGTTCATCATGGCATCCAGGTGTGTTTTACGACCGTAAGCAGTGCGCGAACTGGTGGCAACGGCGATAACTGCAGCTTTGTAATAGGAAAAAACGTCGAAATATGCAAGACGTTTTGAATCAACGCTGTTACCGCTGAATTGTTCGTATTTCTCGAGAAACTGGTCTTTTAGCAGCAGGCCGCTGGTTAACACGCGACCGTCGCCGGTGGGCGTGCCCAATATTTCCAGTGTGGTGTAGGCGAGATCTTCATGGTAGTCGCCGATGTGGCAGAGTTCCCAGTCGAGGATGGCGTTGATGTGCCGATCATGGGTGTACATGAAATTGCCGCTGCGATAATCGCCGTGGACGATCACCGGCTTTTCGAGCACGGGCATATTTTCTTTTAACCAGAGCGCGGCATTCTCGACGACGGGATGCGCCTCCACGGCATCTTCATGCCAGACCCGTTCCCACCAGCCCAGGGACCAGGCATTACCATCAGTCGTGTTATCGCGCGGCTTATCATAAGCGGATAAATCTTTGTGGTGCCAGTCGACGTTGTGGATGTGGGCGAGGTGGCGAACAAATTGATCTTTCAGCTGGTCGCGTAGATCCGGTTCAAAGTACATACCTAACCCGCTGGCTTTATCGCCACCATCAGGTTGTACCGTCCCTTCCAGAAAACCGGCGATTAGAAATGGATGCCCCAGATCCAGGCCTATCGGATCGCACCAGTAAACCTCAGGAACGGGTACCTCGCCTGACATTGCCCTGAGTATTTGCGCTTCGCGAAGGCGATGGGTTTCAACTATCGACTCGCTGGGATCCATGCGCAGTATCAGTTTTCTGGTAGCAGGTGTACCTGCCTCCGGGCACCAGGTCAGCTCAAATGTAAACTGTTCCTTGGACGCGCCGCCTGACAGTCTTTTCGGGTTGGCAATGACCAGATCCTGCTGACCAGTTGCCGACTTCAGGTAGTCGAACAGGCGGCTTTCAAGATGCTCAAAATCGGTTTTATGGGCAGCAGATTTACACCGTTTCTTCAGTTTATTGGTGAACACGTCATCAATGCTGTGTTCGACAGGAAACCGTGCTCTGATTTGCTCAATCCAGGCGTCATCAGGTTCCGCTCTATGTTGCAGGGTCTGCGTGTAATAGGGCATTAATATTGTCTTATGTCGGGTTTACAAGTTTCGAAATTACGGTTTGAACGGCGCAGAGCGCAGATAGTTGTCTGCGTAAAGTAGCTCGCCAATGTCAGGCTGTTGCGCGGCTTCCGGGTCAAACCCCAGTCCCTTAACCCAGGAACGCTCGCGCGTTTCTATAGCTTTGAAGAACGGCTTTAGGCGAGCCTCGAAGGTTGTTCTAATCTGCGCTGGCATATCAGGTTGAAGCTGGATAAATTCGCAAAGGAACTCTTTCATATTTTCATTGCTGCCGCGAATAAAGGGGTAGGGCCGCAATGAGGTTTGATCTTCCGGCTTGTCTAGCTGGAGGTGCCCCTCAACTTTGGCGCATGCTGCGCGTAGTGGTTTGCTCAATCCGTCAGCTTCCCCACAAATTTCCAGGACATCGAGCAGAACCCGTTTATATTCCTGATTTTCCAGTAACTCATAGTGAAAAACCTTGTCCTGAATGGTGCTCAAAAATCCCAGGGTTGCGGCCACAATACCTGCTTGTTCCTGAGCAAAGCGATCGGTTAAATTCGGCAATACTACTTCTTCAATTGTTTTCTTCATGCCGGCAAGAAATTGTTCTATTTCAGGACTCATACCGTTCCTCTCGATTTATAACTGGCGGGTGCCCCGGTGATTCCGTTCGTGTAATCACCGGGAACAACGCTGGAATAACCTATTTCAGTTTAGCGTTAAAGTGTTCTTTGCAGAGATCCTGGACCTCACCCCAGCCCTGAACACCAGCCATATCCCAGCGGCAAAATGAATGTGTGAGATACATCAGCGGCCAGGCGAGCCAGGGATTTGAGGTCATGGGTGTGCCGGTAAAGCGATGGCTCTTGCCACGGCTATCTTCAACCACGAGATCAAAAAACTGATGCAGGTAACCATCACGGCGGATCTTTCCCGAGCCGCCTTTGAGGCCAAACACCTTACTGCCCTCACGGACATAGCCGTGGACAATGGAAGGGAAGCGATCCAGTTGTTTTGGGTCAACCAGATAGAGGCAGTGAATGCTGGTGTCATTTTCGAAATTGGCATTCATCCAACAGAAATTTTTCAGCTGCTTTTCGTCACGCAGGCCCCAGCTATGATCCATGCTGGCGACGCAATTGACATTATGGGTTACGCCATCGATGGATAGGGTGCCAGTCACCCGACCACTTTGATCCCAGTGGCCAGCATAGGCATGATTGCTGATTAGGTCGCCTTCCTGTACCTGATTAGCGAGAGGATCCATAGCTGGATCATGGATGTCGTATGGCTCCATCAAGCCCGTGTAGGTCACGTCGAAATTGACGCCCTGACCGCCGTCATAACGGATGTGATAGTCCATGACGGGCCTGGTACAGGTGATTGCGAGACCATTTTCTAGTCTGAAATCGTCCAGATTACCCTCGGGCATCGGTAAATGTATGTGGCAATCTGAATAAAGAATCTCATGGGGGGTATTGGAGATACCATCGAAAATGGTAATGCTTGATAGTACCGCGCCCAGATTGGGCTTAG
>JBFJZC010000170.1:0-6557 GCA_041622295.1 Porticoccaceae bacterium | reverse complement strand
GTCAAGGTGGATCCGCTGACCAGCAAGCCCGTGCTGGATGATCCCTGCGGAAACTACCAGCTACTCACTGAAGGTCAGTTGTCGCCAGCGCAATTCGATGGCGCAGTTTACGATCTGGTTAATTTCCTGGCCTATATTGCTAACCCGATAGCAGGGGAAAGCCGCAGGATTGGCACATATGTGTTGCTTTTTATTGCGTTCCTGCTGGTTTGGGTTTGGCTACTGAACCGTGAGTATTGGAAGGATGTTCACTAGACCGGGGCTACTACGCCTGGGTGCTTATTGAAAATCATTGGTTCAAAAATCAACCTGAGGTAGTGGTAATGGGAATAGTCACGAAACGGTCTTCGATGACGTTATTTTCCGATCCGGCATGCCATTACTGCCATCGGGTGCGCATTGTCCTGGCGGAAAAGGGCGTGACGGTCGATATTGAAAATGTTGACCCGGCGATGGTACCGGAAGAGTTGACTGAGCTTAACCCGTACGGCTCCGTGCCGACGTTGGCAGACAGAGACCTGTCGCTCTATGAATCCAAGGTGATGATGGAGTATCTCGATGAGCGGTTCCCTCATCCGCCGTTGTTGCCAGTCTATCCGGTAGCCAGAGCGCTACATCGCCAGTATATGCATCGTATAGAACAAGACTGGTGCGCGAAGGCCGATCTGATTCTTGCCAAGGGTGAAACGAAGGCAGCAGATGTGGCGCGCAAAGAGTTACGCGATAGCTTGTTGGGCATTGCGCCGATATTTATTGATAAACCCTATTTTATGCATGAAGAATTTACCCTCGTCGATTGCAGTATGGCTCCGCTCCTGTGGCGATTACAGATGCTGGGTGTCAAGTTGCCCAGTAGCCAGCAGGCCAAGCCACTGCTAGGGTACATGAGACGCATTTTTGAACGTCCTGCGTTTCGTGCCAGTCTGACTGAGGCTGAACGGGATATGAACATCTGACTGGACGGCAGGATCACTGCGGGCCTGGTTGACGGAAGCCAGCAGGGCAGCGAATCCTGGGATGATTATTATGGATATGACATCAAATCGTCCGTATCTCATTCGCGCGTTTTACGACTGGATTGTAGACAACGGTTGTACGCCTAATCTGGTGGTAGACGCTTTGGTTCGCGGTGTGGAAGTGCCGCAGAGTTACGTAGCTGATGGCCAGATAGTGCTAAACATAGCGCCGCGTGCGGTCACAAGATTTGCCATGGACAATGATGGCATCAGTTTTAATGCCCGCTTTGGAGGGTTACCGACCGAGATCAAGATTCCATCAGGCGCTGTGATCGGCATATACGCGCGTGAAAATGGTCAGGGTATGGCCTTTAAAGCAGACGAAAACCCGGAACCACCACCCACTGTTGGCTCGCCACCCTCCGCTGGAGGCGATACGAAACGACGGTTGCGAGTAGTCAAATAAATAACTAATACCGGGTGTCCAGCCAGACTGGCACTCTGCTAGACGATTAGACAGGTTAAAGAACGGCAAAAGCTGGCAATAATGGAGGCAACCATGAGTGATCAACTTGTAATTTGCGGTTACGCGCGTACACCGATGGGCGGCATGATGGGCGCATTAGCGGATATGTCTGTGTCGCAACTGGGTGCGGCAGCCATAGCGGCTGCGCTACAACGTGCTGGCGTCGACAAAGCCACTGTTGATGAGGTGTTGATGGGTTGTGTGCTACCTGCTGGTACCGGTCAGTCGCCGGCTCGCCAGGCGGCATTGGGTGCTGGCTTGCCTGTCGGTGTTGGCACCACGACGGTCAATAAGATGTGCGGCTCCGGTATGAAAACAGTGATGATGGCCTGCGACACGCTGGCTGCTGGCCAGGTTGATATGGTGGTCGCCGGTGGTATGGAAAGCATGAGCAACGCGCCTTATATCCTCAGTAAAGCGCGGAGCGGTTATCGCATCGGCCACGGTGAAATGCTTGATCATATGTATATTGATGGCTTGCAGGACGCCTATACAGGCGGGCTGATGGGTGTTTTTGCTGAACAATGTGCAGACAAATATACGTTCACCCGGGAAGAACAGGATGCCTATGCTCTGGAGTCGCTGCGTCGCGCCAATCAGGCCATTGAGCAAGGTAACTTCAAGGCCGAGATAGTGCCTGTTACGGTAAAGAGCAAAAAGGCCGAAAAGATAGTCGATATCGATGAGCAACCGGGTAATGCCCGACCGGAAAAAATTCCGAATCTTGGCCCCGCGTTTCGTGAAAACGGTACCGTCACTGCCGCCAACTCCAGTTCTATTTCCGACGGCGCTGCCGCACTTGTGATTACACGGCAGAGCATCGCCGAGCAGCAGGGACTGACGCCGCTTGCCGCAATCCGAGGCTATACGCAGTTTGCACAGGAGCCAGAGTGGTTTACCACCGCGCCGGTTAGCGCCATAGATAAGCTGCTGAAAAAGGTAGGCTGGTCAGTGGGTGATGTTGATCTTTTCGAAATTAACGAAGCTTTTGCAGTTGTAGCCATGGCGGCAATGCGTGAACTCAAGCTACCCCACGACAAGGTTAACGTGCACGGTGGTGCCTGCGCGCTGGGTCACCCGCTCGGCGCTAGCGGCGCAAGGATTATTGTCACGCTGCTAGCCGCCTTGCAGACGTATGGCAAACATAAGGGCGTGGCCAGTCTTTGTATTGGCGGCGGTGAAGCAACCGCGGTGGCAGTGGAGCTGCTGTAAACAACGGGCGCGTGTAAACTGTTAGGGATATGGACAATAAAAAAGCCTGGCTAAGCCAGGCTTTTTTATGTGGTGTTTTTATTCGCGCTGCCATCGGCAGGGGCTGTTTACTGCGTTTTTAGCACGTCATCGGTGTGCGCTACCCGGTATTTCATGAGCGGCGGTTGCTGGTTTTTGTTCAGTTTTGTGATCTGATCTTCCAGTGCCCGATCATCCACCGTCATGCGTTCCCTGTGGCGCAAATAATCCAGCCAGTTGTCAATGACGATGATTTCCGTGTACGTCGTCGCGCCGTCGTCCTGCAAGCTCCACGCTTGCGCGCCGTTGCGTTTGCGTACCGCGCGCACCTGGTTGATAAGTTGCAGGAAGGCTGCGCGGTGCTGTTTTTCTATGTGGTACTCACGAGCCACCGTCACCGGGCCGTCGGTATGGCGGAACTGGTCGCCCGTGATCGGTTGCCAGTGTTCTGACGGCGTATGATCACGGTCGGTATTGTTAAGGGGCAGATGTTTGCTCAGCAATACAGTTGCCAGGGCGCCCAGACCAGCGGCAGCGAGGCTGGTTGCTATACCGAGTTCGTCGGCGAGATAGCCCCACATTGCACTGCTCGGCGCGGCACTAGCGCCATACGCGAGCATGAAAACTGCCAGTGCGCGAGCGCGCACCCAGTCTGGCACTGTCAGTTGGCAGGCGACAATCAGTGCTGAGAATGTGGTAATCCATGCAAAACCTACCAGCATGGCTATCAAGCTGATAGCCCACAATGTCGTGGCGCCAGACAACAGGATCAGACCGCACCCGTACAGCGCCGAGGTGATGCCGAACAGTTTATTCCTCGGCCAGCGACGGTACAGTCGAGGCATTACTATTGCGCCGGTCACTGAACCGACACCAGTCAACGCCATCAGTGCGCCGTAGGTTTGCGCGCTCGCCTCGAAATTGCGGATCAGCAATGCTGGCATCAGCGACCAAAAAGCGCTGGCAAAAACAAAGAATACTACGCATCGCGCCAGGACAATACGCAGGTCCGGGTCGTGAATAGTGTAAGTAATACCGCCCTTTAGCGCCCGCGAAAAACGTTCAGGAGGCAGGGTGCTTTGGACGCCGACAGTTTTTGGAAACCGTAAATACAGGACGATGGTGATGATGACAAAGGACACGGCGTTGATGGCGAAAACCGCGTAAGGACCGGAGAACGCAATAATAAATCCGCCTGCCGCAGGACCAATAGCTTTGCTGGCATTGGTGCTGAGCGAGTTCAGGGTGATCGCGTTATGGAGTTCATTTTTCGGTACAAAAGCGGGGATACAGGCGGAAAAAGCCGGGCGCATCATGGCGTTCCCTGTGGCCAGGGCAAAGGTCAATATCAGTAACCACCACTCGGTGGTAAGTTGTTGGTAGGTCAGCAGGGTTAGCACCGTGGCGGACAAAAGCATCCAGAGATGCAATGCGAGCAACATTTTGCGCCGATTGAAAATGTCTGCGAGGGTGCCTGCCGGGTAGGACAGCAACAGAAATGGCAGTGTAGTCGAGGTCTGAATGAGAGCAATCATCAGGTTCGAGGCAGCGAGACTGGCCATCATCCAGGTGACACCAACCTCGTTCATCCAGGTGCCAATATTGGAAGCCGTTATGGCAATCCACAGGGCACGATAGAGCGGAAATCGTAATGGCGACCAAACGCTATTGCTTAACTGCATACTAACTTTTGTTGTGTGTCCAATTGGGTGATAGGTGCAATGGCGACGGCGGCGAGATATCCTGGTAGCGGCGGGATAGATTCAAACGGAACCAACGGAAACCCTGCGGTCGACTCGTCATTGTACGTCATCGCGGTTTGCAGTGACTCGGGGAATACGCCGATACGGCCTTCAGGTTGGCTGTTAGAGGGCCTTTGCCATGACAGCACGAAGCGGTCAATGTGATGTTGCGAGAGCTGGCGATCGGCGTGGCGCTTGTTAACGTCCAACCGGTCTGGGATTACGCCCCTGAGGGTGTGCGGTCGGGCAGTCCTTGCCAACGTTTAACAAGGGAGGTTTCAACGCCCATATAATCCAGCGTGCGTCCGACAGTTTGGTCGACAACATCAGCAATACTTGTTGGCGCATTGTAAAAAGCCGGGACAGGGGGCGCGATCACGCCACCCATTTCGGTAATGGTCACCATGTTGCGCAGGTGTACCAGGTGTAAAGGTGTTTCCCTTGGCAACAGTACCAGTTTTCGCCGTTCTTTCAGGGTGACACTGGCTGCGCGGGCGATCAGATTGTTGTCGAGTCCTGCCGCGATGGCGCCGAGCGTGTTCATGGAACAGGGTGCGATAATCATACCGGCAGTTAAAAAGGAGCCACTCGAAATGGCTGCGGAGATATCGCGGTGATGGTGTACTACATCGGCCAGGGCCTCTATCTCAGCCTTACTGTAGTTACTTTCATGTTGCACGGTCAGCGCCCCGGCGGGTGACAACAATAAATGTGTCTCTATGGTTTCAATCGGTGCCAGCACCTGTAGCAATCGGATGCCATAGATGGCGCCCGTCGCGCCGGTGATCGCAATGATTAAACGTGTTTTCATGGTGACTCGCTGATTGGTGGCCAGGGTCGGCGCCCGTCAATCAAGCTGAGCTGAACGCGGCGACACGGCATGTCAGTAGTAATAGTGGCGGACATCATAGTCGCAAAAGTTACGCCGGTTTGATTCACTTTAGTCCTTCGCGATAGCGCTGGCCGTATTCGTATCGGGCTGCGTTCTCTCAAGTGAGAGCGGTTAAAGTAAGAGCGGGTAGCATCACCCTGGTCAAAATCCCCGTTAATTTTATAGCTCAGCATTTAAGTATAGAAATTAAGTAGTGCGGCTGAAGACGTCAGGCATCGCCGCAGTTTACAGGATCAGTGCGGGTGAATTCACGGTCACTTAATATAACAGTATGGCCAATGAGCGTAGTAAATATTCGCCAGACAGGTTCATTTTGGCCGTTTTTTCACTTCGACACTTTGACTTTCCCGCAGGTTTATAACTGGATGATTGTGTATTTGGCAGATGTTGCAGCGCAGTAGCTGCACGTTTAATGTTTAAAATAATCTCAGTAGTGGGCCGAATGCTAAATTTAAGTTTACATACCCTCCTGATTCACTTTAAATCAAGCTGTTGCCGAAGGTCAGGCGTCGGGCGACTATTTTTGGCCTGCTTGTTCGCACTAACAAAATAATTGGGGTTTATTTTATATGTCTGTTTCCCAAGGCTCTTATGGGGTGCTTACTGCGCTTATCGTGTGCGCATTGCTTACCGGTTGCGGGCAGGGTGCTGGTCCTGTGGGCGGTGCTGGTGTCGTAGAAGTGGTTGTTGAAGAGATAACTGCAACCGACGTGCCGTTGCAAACCGAGTTGCCTGGCCGGATAGCTGCTTTTCGTGTGGCGGAGATTCGCCCACAAGTGGGTGGTATTTTACAGAAACGGTTGTTCGAGGAAGGCAGTACTGTTGCCGCCGGCGATCAACTGTACCAAATTGAGGATGCTCAATATCGGGCTAATGTAGAGCTAGCCCGAGCGGAGCTGGCGCGCAGTGACGCGGTGCAAAATAAGGCGCGTTTGCGGGAGCGTCGTCTCGCTAGATTGATCAATACCAAAATGGTTAGTCAGGAAGATTATGATCTGGCGGTCGCTGAACTACGGGGGGCGCAAGCGGGGGTGGCAGCAGCGCGTGCGGCGCTGACATCGGCGAAAATTGATTTGGGTTTTACCCGGATTGTGGCGCCGATAGCCGGGCGCATCGGTAAGTCAAAGCTCACCGAGGGCGCGTTGCTGGAGGCTGAGCAGGAAAACGAGCTGGCTGTTATCCAGCAGATAGACCCGGTTTTTGTCGATATT
>JBFJZC010000169.1:0-6615 GCA_041622295.1 Porticoccaceae bacterium | reverse complement strand
AGTGTGACCAAATTGGCATCTTTACATTATTCCTTTAGACTTTCGGCACGCCGACAACCGGAGCTCACCACGTGACGCTGTTTAGACAATTGGTTATTGCTGTCCTTGCTGCCCTTTTATTGCTCTATATGGGTAATCTGGTGGTGAGCTTCACCAATGCTAAATCCCTGGTAGAGCGGCAGA
Source organism: Porticoccaceae bacterium (assembly GCA_041622295.1). GTDB lineage: Bacteria > Pseudomonadota > Gammaproteobacteria > Pseudomonadales > Porticoccaceae > HB2-32-21. The sequence continues at coordinate 6,432 of JBFJZC010000169.1, read as the reverse complement.
TGCAAATTCATGCCCAGGACGCGGCGACGTCGATTGCCCTGTCGATCACTCAGGCTGCAAAAGGCAATGACCTTGCCACGCTCGAAACCATTGTCAATGCGGTATCCGATAGCGGTTTTTACCAACGTATCTACTTTGTTGATCTGGAGGGTAACACGGCCGTAGAAAGGGCCTTTCCGGTTAAAGTTGAAAACGTACCGGACTGGTTTGTTGGGGTTTTGGATTTGCCTGAATACGAGGGCGTGGCAGAAGTGTCCTCAGGGTGGGCGAGACTGGGCCAGCTGGTGGTCGTAAGCCATCCGGGGCAAGCTTATCAGAACTTGTGGCAGACCCTGGCGAGACAGCTGGGCTGGTTTACGCTGATGGGATTTGCGGTATGTGTGGCGGCATTCTATGCGGTGCGTCGCTTGCTGGCACCTTTGCACGACGTGGAACGTCAGGCAAACGCAATATGTGAGCAGGAGTTCGTTCAGCAGACAAACATTCCAAACACGCGTGAATTAAAAGTCGTCGTTGAAGCGATGAATCGGCTCTCAGCCAGATTGCAGGGCTTGTTTCTTAATCAATCGGACATGATTCGAGACCTGCGCTATCAGTCGCACACAGATGTGGTGACCGGCTTGTCTAACCGCACTGATTTCGATGCGCGCCTGAACACTTATGCGCGAGATGAAACGGGTGCACATACCGGTTTGTTGATGATATTCGCATTGCGGAATTTGGGCCGGATCAATGAGCTTGCGGGCAGGTCTGAGGGTAATGATGTTCTCCGATTCTTTGCGCAGACATTGTTAGACGGGGTTGCAGATTATGCTCATGCGCTGGTCGCCAGGCGACAGGGGCAGGAGTTTGCGGTATTTATACCTGATATCACCGAAGACGTCGCCGATGCATTAGCTGCTTCTTTAGTTGTGGATGCGTCGAGAGTCACCTGGCAACAGCAGGAACAGGAGGCACTGTCTATTGTTATGGGGTATAGCTACAACAATGAGATTACCAACGGCCCTGAATTGTTGAGTGAAGCTGATATGGCGCTGCATGGCCTGGACGTGGATGGCGGTCAAATCTGGAGCAAATTTTCGACCGAAGGGGAGGCGAGTGCGCCGGTGGTATCAAGGTCGGTACTTGACTGGAAAAAGTTTGTTGAGCGTGCCATCGCCGATAAAGCAATCGAGCTGCATGTACAGCAAACGGTGTCAGTACCCGATAAGCGGCGAGTGGCATACGAGGTCTATTCTCGTTTTAATGCGCCTGGCGATAATCAGCTGACAGCGGGTACCGTTATCCCTATGGTGGAGCGTTTTGGCCACTCTGCAGCGTTTGACAAGCTGGTCCTTCAGTCTTTGGCTGCAACTGCGTTTGACAGTGCTGACGTGCTGGCGGTGAATATTTGCCCCGGCTCGATTAGCAGTGCGTCGTTCCACGATTGGCTGGCGGATTTCCTTGCCGCGAATAAAGAACTGGCTAGTCGCCTGGTTCTCGAAATATCAGAACACGCCTTAAAAATTGAAGAGAACCATATCCGGGCCTTTGAGCGTCTGCTGGCACGCAGTAACACTGGGTTGGCGATTGACCATTTTGGCCTGGAATCGTCAGCCTTCGGTTATTTGGCGACACTGCCCCTTCGTTATTTGAAGATCCACAGGAGTTTTATAAAAAATATTCATCTGTCCCAGGAAAATCAGTTTTACGTTAAGGCGCTTGGGCAATTGGCACAAACCCGGGAAATTCAGCTCATCGTAGAAGGCGTAGAGATTGAAGCTGAATGGCAGGCACTTGCCAGAATGAAAATCGACGCCGCTCAGGGATATTTCTTCGGTCATCCCGAACCCCTTAAATCGAGGGCGTAATAAGCGTATATAATGTCCGGCTTTTGGTAGGCCTGGATTGTAAAAAATATGACCGTCCGTACTCGTATTGCGCCTTCCCCGACCGGGGACCCCCACGTCGGTACAGCTTATATAGCCCTGTTTAACCTCTGCTTTGCTCGTCAGTACGGTGGTCAATTCATTTTGCGCATCGAAGACACCGATCAGTTACGCAGCAACAAAGAGTCTGAGCAAAAGATTTTTGACAGCTTGCGCTGGTTGGGGCTGGAGTGGGACGAAGGCCCGGATGTTGGTGGTCAATATGCGCCTTATCGTCAAAGTGAGCGCACCGAAATTTACCAACGGTATGCCGCGCAACTGATCGAAGCGGGTCAAGCCTTTTATTGTTTTGCCACAGCGGACGAACTGGAGACCATGCGCCGTGAGCAGATGGCTAATGGCGCGACACCAAAGTACGACGGGCGAGGGCTGGCTCTGTCCGCTGATGAAGTTCACCGTCGACTTGCCGCAGGCGAACCCCACGTAATTCGTATGAAAGTGCCGGGTGAGGGTGTCTGTCGGTTTGAAGATATGCTGCGTGGACCGATCGAAATCCCCTGGGCTCAGGTGGATATGCAGGTGCTGATCAAGGCCGATGGTTTGCCGACCTACCATCTCGCCAATGTCGTCGATGACCACTTGATGGAGATTAGCCATGTTATTCGCGGCGAAGAGTGGATAAATTCGGCGCCCAAGCACCAGCTGCTGTATGAATATTTCGGTTGGTCAATGCCCGTTCTTTGTCATATGCCGCTGCTTAGAAATCCCGATAAAAGCAAGCTGAGCAAACGTAAAAATTCAACGGGTATAAATTTCTATCGAGCGATGGGGTATATGCCGGAAGCACTGATTAACTACCTGGGCCGTATGGGCTGGTCTATGCCAGGGGGGGCTGAAAAATTTAGCCTCGCAGAGATGATTGCGCATTTCTCTATTGACGCGGTGCATCTGGGTGGGCCGGTTTTTGATATAGAAAAGCTCGACTGGCTAAACGGTTGCTGGATCAGAGAAAATCTCGACGATGAGGGGTTTGCGCAACGGGTAACAGAGTGGGCCCTTAACCAGGATAAACTGCGTCAAATCATTCCTCTGGTGAAAGATCGAGTGGAGAAGTTCAGTGATTTGGCGCCGATTGCTGGTTATCTGCTGTCTGGCCTGCCGGCCATTGAGGCGAGCAATTTTACACGGAGCAAGCTGGATATTGGCGATAGCCAAAAAATACTGCAATACGCGTCATGGGTATTGGATGATATTAGCGAGTGGCACCGGGATCGCCTCTACGCGTCCTTTAATGAGCTTGCGCAGGCTATGGAGATTAAGCTAAAGGATTTTTTATTGCCGCTGTTTGTCGCAATTACCGGAAGCGCTTCTGCGCCTCCGTTGTTTGATTCGATGGTGATATTGGGTCCGGACCTGGTGCGTGCTCGGCTTCGTCATGGGCTTATGACGATCGGTTTGCCATCAAAAAAGCAGCTTAAGCAATTGGAAAAGGATTATCGCCAGCTTTCGGGGCTTTCTCGACCGTCTTCACCTTGACAGGGTGAGGTTCGATCAATAGAATCTCGCACCTCATCAAGGGGCTATAGCTCAGCTGGGAGAGCGCAACACTGGCAGTGTTGAGGTCAGCGGTTCGATCCCGCTTAGCTCCACCAATCATCAGGAAGGCAGTCTTTTGGCTGCCTTTTTTTGTTTGCGGAAAATGTAGTTTGCAGCAAACGTCCTTTCCCTAGTGTTTTTGCTGTCTGTCCGACCCTGGCAACTTTTTGTGTATCAGAGCCTGGACCCCACCCTGTTTTTACCCGCTGCGAGCCTGATTATCTGCAGTTGGCTGTACGGCGAAAGGTGTCTTTTGCCGCCGTATTCAAGCGGGATTAAATAATTAACTAATCAGTTAGTCAGCCAAATAACCAATCATCATCATGTTAATTGTCGCTTTGTATAGCCGCCTGTTTCCTTTCGGGTTTGGCTCAGGGGTGATAAACCAGGGCGGTCAGATCTTCGGCAGAATAGTACTTAGGGGGCTGCGCTGATTTTCCAGCCCGCGGCCCTGACAGGCAGGCCGTTGACTGGGGCTATTAGCGGAAGTCTGGTCAATTCCAGGCTTTTAAGACGGTATGCTGCGTTGGCCTGGGCCGGTATACAGTTGTCGCGGCCGGCCAATTTTGTAGGGGTTGCTGATCATTTCGTTCCAGTGTGCGATCCACCCGACAGTTCGGCCAGTTGCGAATATAACGGTGAACATCTCGGTGGGTATGCCGATGGCTTTCATGATGATGCCGGAGTAGAAGTCAACATTTGGATAGAGTTTTTTGCTGACAAAATAATCGTCTTCCAGTGCGAGTTTCTCGAGACGCTTAGCTATTTTTAGCAGTGGGTCGTCTTCGATTCCGAGCTCGGCCAGCACGTCGTCGCAGGCCTGTTTCATGACCTTGGCGCGAGGATCGAAATTCTTGTATACCCGATGGCCAAAGCCCATTAATCGGAAGGCATCGTTCTTGTCTTTTGCCCGCTTAACAAATTGCTCAATATTCTTCTCGTCGCCGATTTCCGCAAGCATCTCAAGCACGGCCTGATTAGCGCCACCATGAGACGGACCCCACAGCGCAGCAATACCCGCGGCAATACACGAAAACGGGTTGGCACCGGAAGATCCGGCCAGCCGTACGGTGGATGTTGACGCGTTCTGTTCGTGATCGGCGTGGAGCAAGAACAACAGATCCATGGCCTTGGCCACAACTGGGCTAATACTGGGTTCGTCGCAAGGTGTGCCAAACATCATGTGAAGAAAGTTTTCTGCATAGCCCATAGAGTTATTGGGGTACATATAGGGTTGGCCGATGTAATGCTTGTAGCACATGGCAGCCAGTGTCGGCATTTTTGCAATTAATCTATGGGCGGTAATCATGCGATGCGTGGGATTGTTGATGTCGAGCGAGTCGTGGTAGAACGAAGACATCGCAGCCACCACGCCACACATAATAGCCATGGGGTGTGCGTCGTATCGAAAACCCGACATGAACTGTTCAATAGAGCGGTTAACCATGGTGTGTGAAGAGATGATGCTTTCAAATTCCGCTTTTTGAGCTGCGTCGGGTAATTCGCCGTTTAGCAGCAGATAGCATGTTTCAAGGTAGGTGGATTTTTCCGCAAGTTCTTCGATGGGGTAGCCGCGATGCAATAAGACCCCTTTTTCGCCATCGATGTAAGTGATTTTCGATTCACAGGACGCGGTTGACGTGAAACCGGGGTCGAACGTAAAGATATCGTTTGAGGTAAGCGAGCTGACGTCGATAACGTCCTGTCCCAGGGTGCCTGAATAAATCGGCAGGTCAATGGATTCACCTCGCCCATCGATACTTAAAACGGCTTTCTTTTCTGTCATAGCGTGCTCCTGAAAAACGGTCGAAAGTAGGCCGCGTGGGCTAACCTTGTAATTGCAGAGGCCGGAGACTATATCTGTAGGTGCGCATTTGTCAATTTGCTTTGGGTTCGGGCAGGCCCAGAACAATGCTTGTGTATGGACAAATGGGTAAATAGAGCTTCTGCAGGGCGGTAACTGGAAGTGTCTGAGTGATCCTGGCATCGGTGTGGCTTTGGCGTGACTCGGGCCGATGAGCTGATGTTGATGAGGCAGGTAAGTCTTCTCGGCGCGTTGTAATTAAATACCAATACTTCTATACTGGGCGGCGTTCATATATAGCCTCTAAGGCTATTGCAGATGGGGTTTCCGTAAACATTGGACACCCCTTTTTTGTGCCCAAGTTGAATCAGAGGTGTCGTATATTGTGAGCGATAAAAGACCGGTCAATCTCGATATCGGAACAATGAGCCTTCCGATTACCGCTTACGTTTCTATCTTGCATCGTGTATCAGGTGTCATTCTATTTGTTGCGACGGGCATCTTATTGTGGATGCTGGATGCGAGTCTTGCCTCCCAGGAAAGCTTTGATGCGCTGAAATCAACGCTGACTCATCCGGCCGCGCAATTTGTACTTTGGGGGACGCTTGCCGCCCTCGCTTACCATCTGCTCGCTGGCATACGTCATTTGATTATGGATTGTGGTATCGGCGAAAGCCTTGAGGGCGGAGTTCTCGGAGCAAAGATTGTGCTAGCTGGCGCAGTTGTGCTGATTGTTGTAGTGGGAGTCTGGGTATGGCTGTAGGCAATGTGACAAGTTTTGGGCGCAGTGGTCTGTCGGATTGGCTGACACAGCGCGCCACCGCCGTGGTGATGACGGTTTATCTGGTGTTTATCGTTGGGTATCTCCTGTTAGCAGGTGAAGTTACCTACCCGGCGTGGAAAGCGCTGCATAGCCACTTTCTGGTGCGTTTGCTGAGTCTGTTCGCGGTGTTGTCCCTTGCTGCTCACGCCTGGATTGGTATGTGGGCGGTGTTGACCGATTACGTGACGGTGCGCTTGCTCGGCCCCAGGGCGACCGTCCTCAGGGTTTTTCTACAACTCGGCATGATCGCCGTCACCCTGGCCTATGTGGTTTGGGCAATCGCAATTCTCTGGGGGATTTGACTGAATGGCTAACATTCGAACCATTTCGTTTGATGGTGT
>JBFJZC010000168.1:0-6649 GCA_041622295.1 Porticoccaceae bacterium | reverse complement strand
TCGCTCAGCGACGGCATCGCCGCGATTAAATACGTCACCGGGCGCAATGTGCGCGGTAAAGTGGTGGTTCGCCCCTGAAACCGCCAGGCAAAAACTACCCGCGAGACAACAAACAAGAACGTCAGCAAGAGGAGAAGCGAGCATGAAAGCGCTGGTCTGTGAACAATATGGTCCCGTGGAAGATCTGGTCTACCGGGACATGCCGGACCCGGTGCCCGGCCCGGGCGAGGTGCTGGTTGGGGTTAAAACCATCGGCGTTAATTTTCCCGACGGGCTACTCGTCGAAGGCAAATATCAGGCGCGGCCAGCGTGCCCATTTGCGCCCGGCTCCGAAGTCAGCGGTGACGTTATCGCGCTGGGCGAGGGCGTCGATGAGTTTGCTATTGGTGACCGGGTACTCAGCCTGACCACCAGCTTTGGCGCCTATGCCGAAAAAATCGCCCTGCCGCTGGCGTCGGTGTACCAAATGCCTGCGACCATGTCCTACGAAACCGGCGCAGCACTGCTGGCCGCGACGGGCACCGCCCACCATGGCCTGCGCCAACGGGGCCAGTTGCAGGCTGGCGAGACCCTGGTCGTACTCGGCGCGGCTGGCGGCACCGGCATAGCGGCAGTTCAGCTCGGTAAGGCCATCGGCGCCCGGGTCATCGCTGTTTGTTCCTCCGCCGAAAAGCTCGCTTTCGCCAAAGCGCAGGGCGCCGACGCGGGCATCAACTACAGCACCGAGGATCTCAATAAGGCCATCAAGGAGCTGACCGATGGTCGCGGCGCCGATGTGGTTTACGACCCGGTGGGCGGCGATGCCTTTGACGCCTGTTCACGGGCCATGGCCTGGAATGGCCGACTGTTGGTGGTTGGCTTCGCCTCCGGCCGTATTCCGACACTGCCGGTTAACCTGACCCTGGTAAAGGGCTATGCTGTACTCGGTGTGTTCTGGGGCGCCTTCACGCTGCAGCAACCCCGCGATCATGCCGCCAATATGCGCGAGTTGTTTGCATGGTGCGAAACCGGCAAGGTGAACCCCGTTGTCGATCGCGTTTACCCTCTGGCGGAGGGTGTCGAGGCCATAAAGTACGTGACTGGCCGCAAGGTCATGGGCAAGGTGGTATTGCAGACCTGAGCCGGGGGCTGGTCTACGCCAACCTGAGATTATCTACGGGGCAGGTGAATCAGCATCCCGACCGGCTGTCGCCAAATTTCTGCTGGCACCGAGCTGTCAAATCAAGGCACTCAGGTCATAATCCATACAAGAACCCACACAAGAATCCACGCAAGCGATGTAGAGGAATAAGATGGACCCCAGAGCATTCAATTTAGCAGGCAAAGTGGCGCTGGTGACGGGCGCGTCGAGCGGCTTTGGCGACCATTTTGCCCACGTACTGGCGGCAGCGGGCGCGAAAGTGGTGGTTGGCGCCCGGCGTGAAGAGCGCCTGCAGAAACTGGTCGCCAACATCGGCGAAGCGGGCGGCGAGGCGATGGCCGTGGCGCTGGATGTAACAAATGCGAACAGCGTCAGTAAGGCCTTCGATCAGGCGGAAGCTGCTTTCGGTACCGTGACCTTACTGGTCAACAACGCTGGGGTCGCGGCGCCAAAAACCGTTCACAAAACAACAGAGCAAGACTGGGATTTTGTCGTCGACACCAATCTCAAGGGTGCCTGGCTGGTGGCCGCGGAGGCGGCACGCCGCATGATTGCCGCTAATACCGCAGGCGTCATCGTCAATATCGCATCCGTACTTGGCCTCGCCACCAGCACCGGCCACGGCATCTATTCGGCATCGAAGGCCGGGGTCATCCAGCTCACCAAACACATGGCACTGGAGCTGTCGGGGAAAAATATCCGCGTCAATGCGATTTGCCCTGGTTACTTTAAAACCGAGATGAATGGTGAGTATTTTGACAGTGCAGCCGGGAAAGCCTATATCGAGGCCACACCGGCCCGACGCCTCGGCAATATGGCGGAAATGGACGGCCCCTTATTGTTACTGGCCAGCGATGCGGGGTCATTTATTAATGGCGCCATTCTCCCGGTCGATGGCGGACATCTGGTGATGTCAATTTGACCTTTAGCAAAGGTATCCAGAGCAAGTGCGCTTGTATTCAAACTATCCAGAGGGGCTAAACTGTGAGTCTGGCGCCATTAATAAATGACCCAGCCGCAGCTGACCCTGACTCGAGGTGAGCCACGGCAGGGCCTGCCAACTGACTTAATGATCCCGATACAGGTAAACGTTACATGCAAACCCAATACGACTTCACCGACCAGGTTGTGCTTATAACCGGCGCTGGTAGCGGCTTTGGCCAACTGGCTGCGACTCGCTTTGCCGAAGCTGGCGCCAGACTGGCTCTGTGCGACATTAACGAAAGCGCCGTCAACGAAGTTGCCGCGCAAGTACGGGCCCAGGGCGGCCAGGCCAGAGCCATGGCCTGCGATGTCAGCTCCAGCGAACAGGTCGCCCGTTTGGTCGCCGACTGTGTCACACACTACGGTCAGCTCGACATCGGCATTAACAATGCGGGTATTTCCCATGCCAAAAAACGCCTCCACGATCTCGACGAGGCCAGCTGGGACAACACCACCGGCGTCAACCTGAAGGGCGTCTTTCTGTGCATGAAGCACGAACTGGCGCAGATGATCACCCAGCCGGGCGGCGTTATTCTGAATGTCGCTTCCGCCGCCGGGCTGATGGGTTCACCATTTCTGAGCATATACTCTGCGGGCAAACACGGGGTCATCGGTCTGACCAAATCCGCCGCACTGGAGTACGGGAAAATGAACATCCGTGTTAATGCCATCTGCCCGGCTTTCGCGAAAACGCCCCTGGTCGAAAACAGCCTGAATGCCGCGGGCGGTAAAAGCCGGGAAAACCTCATGGCCGGGAACCCGATGAAGCGGCTCGGCGAGGTAGAGGAAATCGTCCAGGCCATGCTCTGGGCCTGCTGCCGGGACAACAGCTTCATGAACGGCGCGGTACTGCCACTTGATGGCGGACTGGCCGCCAGTTAGCGGGACGAGACCATGTCAATCAAGGATACGCGCAGAGAATACGATTACGGTCAGCTGAACGAAGCTTCACTGCAGGCCTCACCCTTTGACCAGTTTCAGCTGTGGCTGGATCAGGCCTGCCAGTCGTCCATCAAAGACCCGACGGCAATGACCGTCTCCACTTCGAATAGCGAGGGCAGACCCTGGCACCGCGCAGTGCTGCTAAAAGGTTTCGATGAACAGGGCTTCGTGTTTTATACCAACCTGGGTAGCAACAAGGCCCGCGATATCGCGCTTAACCCGAGGGTGAGCCTGCACTTTCCGTGGTTTTTACTGGATCGTCAGGTCTCCGTTAGCGGCGCGGCTGCAGCGGTATCGCCGGCGGAAGTAGACACTTACTTCGCGTCCCGCCCCCGGGAGAGCCAGCTTGCCGCCTGGGCATCCGATCAAAGCCAGCCGCTGGCCTCGCGGGCTGAACTGGAAGCGACCTTCGACGCCTATGAGGCGCAATTTGCCGACCAGGACATACCCACGCCGCCATTCTGGGGCGGCTTTCGGGTCACCCCCCTGGAGTTTCAGTTCTGGCAGGGGGGGCCACGCCGCCTGCACGATCGCTTTCAGTATTTACCCGACACCCAGGTCGGCGGCTGGCGGGTTTGCCGCCTCGCACCCTGAATCAACACACCCACAGTCATAGCATCCAGGCGCGCCGGGGAAGACACGATGACAACAACGTTGCACCTGATTCGCCACGGCGAAACCAACTGGAATGCCGAAGGCCGCATTCAGGGTCAGATGGAATCAGTGCTGACCGACCTCGGCCGCCAACAGGCCAGTGAGCTGCGTGAAAAACTGCGCCATTACCAGTTTGATCAGTTGTTTTGCAGCAGCAGCAAGCGGGCGCAGCAAACAGCGGCGCTGGCCTTTGGCGACCGCCGACAAGCCATCACCACGGCCGACGCGCTGAGGGAAATTTACCTGGCCGACTGGGAAGGGCATCTCTATGCCGATATTGAAGGCCGGGACCCCGCAGGTATCCACGCCTTTCGTCACCAGCCCCACCTGTTTAAGGTTGCCGGTGCGGAAACCTTCTACCAACTGCAAGCGCGCGCACTCAACGCCGTGGCCGCCATCCTCGCCCAATGCAGTGGCCTGGAGGTGGCGGTCGTCAGTCACGGTGCCTGGATAAAATCTGTGCTGAGCCATTACGAAGACCGGCCCATTGAGCGCTTCTGGGAGCCGCCACGCATGCACAACTGTTGTCACAGCATTATCAAAATAAGCGATGATGGTGCATCCAGAATCGTACGCTATGCAGACCTGGATACCGACGCTCAGACCGGAGCGTTACCTTAGAACAAAAATCGACAAAACACCGATAACAGGTCTAATAATATTCATTACTAATAATATTCATTAAAAGACGAACTTCCGTAAACAGGGAACCACCATGACTTCAGCAGACCTGCCACAGCGCACTCGGGTATATCAGAATCATCATCTCGACAGCACGCGCTGGGATAACTTTAAAGTGCGTGATGACGACATTCTGGTATGCACCTCAATGAAGAGCGGCACCACCTGGATGCAGCGTATCGTCGCCCTACTGATTTTTCAGGAACAAAAGCCGGCCCAGTCCTTTCACGATATTTCGGTATGGCTGGATATGCGCATCGCGCCCCTGGATGACACCATGGCGGCTATCGAAGCCCAGACCCACCGCAGATTTTTAAAAACCCATTCGGCTCTGGATGGCCTGCCCTATTTCCCGCAGATGAAATACATCGTTATCGGCCGCGATGTGCGCGATGTGTTTATGTCGCTATGGAATCACGCGTCCAATTACACTGACGAATTTATTGAGGTGCTCAATAATACGCCCGGCCGGGTCGGCGAGCCGTTTCCGCCGCGCTACGAAGACATTCACGCGCTCTGGCACGTCTGGATCAACCGGGGCAACTTCCCCTGGGAAACCGACGGCTACCCGTTCTGGTCTCACCTGCATTTTGTGCAAGCATGGTGGCAGTACCGCCATCTCCCCAATATTTATCTGGTCCATTTCAACGACCTGTTAAAGGACCTCGAAGGCGAGATGCGCAACGTGGCTAAATTCCTCGATATCGACGTGGCGGAATCCCTGTGGCCCAGCCTGGTGGAACAGGCGACCTTCGAAAACATGAAAACCAATGCCGAAACGTTACTGCCGATGATCAACGATATTTTTGCCGGCGGCGCCAAATCGTTTATTAACAAAGGCACCAACGGTCGCTGGCGTGAAGTGTTAACAGCGGACGAACTCAAGGAATGTGATGCCGCCATCGCCCGCGTACTGACACCGGATTGTGCCAGGTGGCTGGCAGCGGGCGGCGCCGATAAACTGTAGTGCTAGGCTGTCAGGGCACACCTTGATCGACAACACCCAGGACGTTCACAACATTAAGCAACATCACATCACACTGAGACGAGGGACAAACCATGGCCTCACCACTGGAAATTAACCTGATACGCCGCATCGCCATGGGTGATACCCTGCGCCGCCGCGCCGCCGACTGCCCCAGTGATGAAGCGATTGTCGAGTTTGTCGAAGGCGAACGAATTGCCCTGTCCTACCGGGAGCTCAACAGGCGCGTCAATCAGCTCACCCACGGCTTGCGCGCCAAAGGCATTCAGCAGGGTGACCGGGTGGCGATCCTCGGCGCCAATAGCAGTCAGTTTCTCACCTGTCTGATGGCCTGCTTCAAAGGCGGCTTTGTCGCTGTGCCGGTTAATTTTGTGCAGAACCCGACAGATGTGGAATACAACATTGACCATTCTGGCGCCAGGGCAGTGTTTGCCGACGCGACATTGCACCCTCTGGTCACTCAGGTGACCGGCAATATCGACCGCGATTTCGTGCTGGTGACACTGGCCGGTCCAGCCAGCGGCAACTTTGCCGCATTTGCCGATCTGCTCACCGGGCAGCCAGACACAGAGATCGAAGACATCGTCATTGAGGACGATGATCTCGCACAAATTATGTACACCAGCGGCACCACCGCACGGCCCAAGGGAGTGATGCTGTCCCACAAAAATTTATATATCGCGACGCTGAATACTGTCATCAGCATTGGCATCAGCAAGGATCGTATTGATAACGCGGCGGTCCTGCCCATCTTTCACATTACTGCCGAGTTATTTGCCCTGGTATCCCTGCATTTTGGCGCCAGGGTTATCCTGCAAAACGGTTTTAACCCCGCGACGATGCTGGGTCTTATCGAAGCCGAGCAGATTCAGTTTGCCATTCTGCTGCCGCTGATGTGGAAGGCGATGCTCGCCCACCCGGAACTCGGCAATCATGACTACACCTCCATGCACCTGGGCATGTACGGCATGGCACCGATGGATGCGCCGACGCTGACGCGTTTAAAAGAAGTGTTCGGCTGCCCGTTTATCACCGGCTCAGGACAAACAGAAATCAACGGCGTGGCGACCATCATGGATGCAGAATGGGCAATGCTTAAGGAAGGCAATGTCTGGGGCGATGGCTCCATGGCCAGTGATCAGGCGGTGATGGACGACCAGGGCAAGCTCCTCCCGCCCGGCGAAATAGGCGAAGTCGTATGGCGCAGCCCGCAAACCATGCTCGGCTATTACCGCAATGAAGAGGCGACCAGCGAAGCACAG
>JBFJZC010000167.1:0-6654 GCA_041622295.1 Porticoccaceae bacterium | reverse complement strand
TGGGATCACTTCCACCACCCTGACACTGACTACCGCCAGGGATCGAGCCAGATCCTTGGCAAGGCCGGTAATCCTGCTGGCCTTGACACCCGGTGCCGGCTCCACTTCAAAACGCGTAATCACCGGTCCGGGCAGCACTTCTACTACTTCGACGCTAATACCGAAGTCCTGTAGTTTTAGCTCAAGCAGGCGCGACATGGCTTCCAGGGATTCTTTTGAAAAACCTTTGCCGCTGTTTCCGGCACTGGGGTCAAGCAAATTAAGGGGCGGCAGTTCATCGCCGTAGCCGCCCTTAAATAGCGGCACCTGCTTTTCCTGCTCGACACGGCTACTGGTGTTCTTGCTCACCGCCGGCGTGTTGATAAGCGGTTCCTTGCGCTCTCTGATGCGACTGGCTTTTTTGTCCACGACTTCCTTGCGTGTCAGCGTCGCTAATTCGCCGAGCTGCTGCTCCCTGCGCTGCGTCTGCAATTTGATCATCGTCGAACGCATGAATTCGTACAGGGCCAATGCCAGTTGGCCTACCCTGTCTATAACGGCCAGCCAGGAGAGGTCAGTAAATACCGTAACGCCAAACAGAAATACAGCCACCAGGATCAGTGTGCTGCCCAGATAGCTAAACACCGCAGCCGCTGCTCCAGCAACCGCACTGCCTAGTATCCCGCCGACGCCGTTGGGTAGGCTGGATGGAGCCGCACTGTGGTGTAATTCGGTTAATGCCGTGGCGCTAATCATGACCAGCAACAGGCCCACAATACGTAGACAAAAGGTCACCCCATCAAATCCGACATCGGTTACCTTACGCTGCTGAAACACGTTCCAGGCACGCAGCGCTAGCAATACTGGGAACAGGTACGACAGCCAGCCAAACACCGAAAAAAAGATATCAGCGAGCCAGGCGCCAGCCATCCCGGCAGCGTTGTGCGCACGGCCCGCAGCGCCAACATAGGAGAAACTGCTGTCCTGATTTGAGTAAGTACCGAGTGCAATAAGTAAATAGGCGCTAACTGCTAACCATCCGATCAGTGCACCTTCCTGGCGCAACAGACGTCGACGCCAGGAAGGCGTCGCCAGGCTCAACATACTGGTTTTTCCGCTGCTGACTGACTTTTTCGCGGCCGTTTTACTCAAAATTCTTCCCGTTCGGAGAGAGGATCAGTTTTTTCCCTGATCCGTTTAACATGACCTGCTCGAATACCATCCACACGTAGCAGTTCGGCACTACTGCCTTCTTCACAGCCGACAATAATATACTCTTATCTGCTTTTTTCATTCATCTTTCAAAACCGATAAGTATATTCAGCAATGCTTGGTGTCATGCCCACCTTTCTTTATCATAGCGCCTCGCAACCTGAACTCGATCCGCGCACCCTGCGGTCCCACGCCAAATCCACCCCGGCCCCTATAGCGAGATACCATGCCTGAGCAATACCACCACCGTCTTATTATCCTCGGTTCCGGCCCAGCTGGCTGGACAGCCGCGGTTTATGCCGCCCGAGCCAACCTCAATCCCGTCGTTATCACTGGTACTCAACAAGGCGGCCAGTTAACCACAACGACGGATGTCGATAACTGGCCTGGCGACAACGATGGCGTTCAGGGTCCGGACTTAATGTTAAGAATGCAAAAACATGCCGAACGTTTTGATACTAAAGTAGTTTTAGATCATATAGAAGAAGTGGATTTAACGCAACGGCCGTTTGTCCTAAAGGGCAGTGACCACTACACCTGTGACGCTCTGATCATCGCCACCGGTGCGTCTGCGCAATACCTTGGTTTGCCGTCGGAACAGGCATTTATGGGGCGCGGCGTCAGCGCCTGTGCCACTTGCGATGGGTTTTTTTATCGCGACCAGAAAGTTGCGGTGATCGGTGGCGGCAACACTGCGGTGGAAGAGGCCCTATACCTGTCCAATATTTGTAGCGAAGTCGTATTGGTGCACAGGCGGGACGCGCTACGCGCGGAAAAAATTCTACAGGGCAAAGTGCTGGATAAAGCTGCCAATGGGAATATCACCCTGATGTGGAATCATACCCTTGCCGAGGTGCTCGGCGACGATCGCGGCGTGACCGGCATGCGGCTTGCCCGCACGGATAGGGAAAGCGTTTCAGACATCGCACTGTCTGGCGTCTTCATTGCCATTGGCCATACGCCCAATACTGGCATCTTCGCCGGGCAGGTGGACATGAAAAACGATTACATACTGGTGAATGGAGGGCTTGCCGGCAATGCCACGGCCACCAGTGTCCCCGGGGTGTTTGCCGCTGGAGATGTCGCTGATCATGTCTATCGACAGGCCGTGACTTCAGCTGGCACTGGCTGCATGGCGGCCCTCGATGCCGAGCGCTATCTGGACGCACTCAGTTAAGGATTGCCGCCATCGTCAGCCTGCCATTTCTGGATACCGATAACCCGATATTTCCCGACCCCAGAGAAGCCCTGCTTGAGCCCGACGGGTTGCTGGCAGGAGGCGGTAACCTCCAACCAGCAACCCTGCTTAAGGCTTATCGAACAGGTATTTTCCCGTGGTACGAAAGCCACCAACCTATACTTTGGTGGAGCCCCAACCCGCGCGCTGTGATTTATCCAGACCAGGTTCACCTGTCGCGAAGCCTGCGCAAGACCTTGCGCCGTGGCAACTATCAAATCACTACTGACCAGGCTTTTGCGGAAGTTATCGGCGGTTGCGCCCGGCGCGGCAAGCCAGATTGCGGTACCTGGATCACCGCCGATATGGCGTATGCCTATACACGGCTTCACGAAATGGGTTTCGCCCATTCGGTGGAATGCTGGATGGATGGCGAACTTGCTGGCGGCCTATACGGGGTCGCCGTGGGCAGGATATTTTGCGGTGAGTCGATGTTCAGTCGGCGCGCCGACGCTTCGAAAATCGCTTTTGCGCATTTAGCCTGGGGCCTGCAGTACGCCGGCTTTTCTTTGATCGATTGTCAACTGGGTAACGACCATCTTTATTCGCTAGGCGCGGTACTGATAGACCGTGACCGGTTTCTCGATCTACTTAAGCAGAATACTGAGCCCGAGCCACAGTGGCCTGGACAAACGATATCCGCTACAGTTATTTCTCGCCCATCACGTTAACTACCTACATGACCCGTGACATCACACCCGACGTCAAAAAAATACGACTCTATCTAACCGAGGCGCATTCCTGTAGTTACCTGGACGACAGGGAGGCGACCACCGCCTTTGTCGACCCGAAATTCGACATAGATGAGGATAACTACGATTACCTGTCTCGGCTCGGGTTTCGGCGTAGCGGCCGCTATGTCTACACACCCCGCTGTGCGAGCTGCCGCGCCTGTTTGCCGCTACGCCTCCCCGTGGCCCGGTTTACCCCCAGCCGCCAACAGCAACGCTGCTCCAAAAAGAACACCGACCTGTCAGTGACGCTGGAAACAAACGTTGACCTGGAAGAGCATTACAACATTTACGAAAAGTACATTGATGTCAGACATTATGACGGCGATATGTACCCCGCTTCGCTCAGTCAGTATCGGGATTTCATTGGCACACCTTGGGATTGCACCCGCTTTATTGAGTTTCGCCTTGATGGAAAACTTGTCTGTTGCGCGGTTGTCGACTTGCTAAGCAGCGGGCTATCTGCAATTTATACCTATTTTGATCCGGATTTCGCCAATCGCAGCCTCGGAACTTATGCGATTTTGAAGCAGATCGAGCTTACCCATCAGCATGGTCGCGATTACCTCTACCTCGGCTACTGGATTCGGGACAGCGACAAAATGAGGTATAAAGCTAACTTCCACCCAGCGCAGCTCTACATCGATAACCGCTGGCTAGAGGTCGGATAGCTTTGCCAAGCGTCTGTTTATAAGGCACAATGCCGCCCGCATTGACAGACATCAACGGGAGTATCCACGCCGTATGGCAAAAGAAGATCAAATAGAAATGGAAGGCGAAGTAATTGATACGCTTCCTAATACCACCTTTCGGGTAAAGCTGGAAAATGGCCATGTTATTACTGCCCATATTTCCGGCAAGATGCGTAAAAACTATATCCGCATACTGACGGGTGATCTTGTTAAAGTGGAATTAACACCCTACGACCTGAGCAAGGGTCGCATCACCTACCGAGCTCGATAGAGACCGCCGCCAGTTCTGTTCAGCCGACCACATAAAAAGAAGGCACGGGGGCCACACTTCTAGCGGTAATCAACTGTCGGCCCTACCCCGAGCTCCCAGATTAGCAGTCCGCAATACCAGCGCCAGACACGATAAAATGAAACTGTCGTACGACCTGAAACTCAGGCCGTTTCGGCGATTTCTACAGACAGCTCCCCTTCACTGCTGACACTGACTCTGACCAGGCCACCAGCCGTCGATAATTTACCGAACAACACCTCTTCGGCCAGAGGCTTCTTGAGTTTTTCCTGAATCAGCCGTGCCATAGGTCGGGCGCCCATCTTCTCGTCGTAGCCATGCTCAACCAGCCATAGCCGAGCATCCTCGTCGACCTCCAGTGTTACTTTTTTATCGTCGAGTTGAGCCTGTAGCTGAATGAGGAACTTATCTACAACAGTTTTAATAACATCTTCACTGAGTGGCCCAAAATGAATGATGGAATCGAGCCTGTTACGAAACTCCGGCGCGAACATCTTCTTGATAGCTTCTGAGCCGTCACCGGAATGGTCCTGCTTGGTAAAGCCGATGGATGCCCGGCTCATCTGTTCAGCGCCAGCGTTAGTCGTCATGATCAAGATGACATTGCGAAAGTCTGCCTTGCGGCCATTGTTATCGGTCAGCGCGCCGTGATCCATTACCTGTAACAGCAAGTTAAAAACATCTGGATGCGCTTTCTCCACTTCGTCGAGCAATACCACACAATGAGGGTGTTTGGTGACCGCATCGGTCAGCAGGCCGCCCTGATCAAAACCGACATAGCCAGGGGGTGCGCCAATCAGTCGCGAAACCGTATGTCGTTCCATGTATTCAGACATATCGAAACGCAGCAATTCAACACCAAGCACGCTGGCAAGCTGTTTGGAGACCTCTGTTTTACCGACGCCGGTAGGCCCGGCGAACAGGAATGAACCAATAGGTTTTTCGCCGTCACGCAAGCCAGCCCGCGCCAACTTGATGGCCGCATCAAGGCTATTGATCGCCTCGTCCTGGCCAAAAACAACTAACTTAAGCTTATCGCCGAGGCCACGAAGCTGCTCTTTATCCGATGCCGAGACACTTTTTGGCGGTATTCTCGCGATTTTTGCCACCACCGCTTCAATATCACCGGTTGTAATAGTTTTTTTCCGTTTTGACGGAGGTTGCAGCTGCTGATACGCGCCTGCTTCGTCCAGCACGTCAATAGCCTTGTCGGGTAAAAAGCGGTCGTTGATATGCTTGGCTGCCAGTTCTGCAGCACTCTTTAAGGCCCCCTGGGTATAGCGCAGGCCGTGGTGTTCTTCGAACCGCGACTTCAGGCCCTTGAGAATTTCATAAGTTTCCTCAACGGATGGTTCCGGTATATCAATTTTCTGGAAGCGGCGAGAAAGCGCCCGGTCCTTCTCGAAAATACCTCGATACTCCTGATAGGTGGTTGAACCAATACAGCGTATTTTACCCGAGGTAAGCAGCGGTTTAAGTAGATTGGACGCATCCATGACCCCGCCAGATGCCGCGCCCGCACCAATGATGGTGTGGATTTCGTCAATAAACAGCACAGCGTGCTTCTTACCCTCCAATTCGGCCAGCAAGCCCTTGAAGCGCTTCTCAAAATCCCCGCGGTACTTTGTCCCAGCGAGTAATGCCCCCATATCGAGAGAGTAAACAACACTGCCTTTTAGCGGCCCAGGAACTTTATCCTCGACGATCAACTTGGCAAGCCCCTCCGCAATGGCGGTCTTGCCAACACCCGACTCACCGACTAACAAGGGGTTATTTTTTCTACGTCTGACCAGAATCTGAGCAACCCTTTCCAGTTCGTTAGCTCGGCCAATCAACGGATCAATATAGCCTTTCTCTGCCTGACTATTAAGGTTTGTGGCAAATTGTTCCAGGGGCGATGCTTCTTTTTCACCACCGTCGGCAGGCGATCCATCTGTTGCCGCGCCACGTCCATCGCTATCGCTGCGCTCCGACTCATTAGCGTACTTGGCGATACCGTGGGCGATATAGTTAACCAGATCAATGCGCGAAATATTCTGCAAGCGCAGGAAGTAAACGGCCTGACTTTCCTGCTCGCTAAAGATTGCGACCAAAACGTTTGACCCTTGCACCTCATTTTTGCCCGACGACTGGACATGAAAAATGGCTCGCTGAATAACCCGCTGAAATGCCAGCGTCGGCTGCGTTTCCTGATCGCGTTCCGCACTGGGGAAGACAGGTGTAGTGGATTCAATAAATTCGTTGAGGTCGCGACGCAAGGTATCCAGATCGGCGCCACAGGCCTTCAGCACATCGACGGCCGACGCATTATCCAGCAGCGCCAGCAGCAGGTGCTCGACGGTCATAAACTCGTGACGCTTTGATGTTGCACTTTGAAAGGCAATATTCAAGGTCATTTCCAAATCGCGGCTTAACATGGATATATCCTGCTAGTTGTCATCGTCCCGGTCATCACAGGGCTCTATTTCACACAACAAGGGATGCTCGTTCTCCCTCGCGAACTGAGTCACCTGA
>JBFJZC010000166.1:0-6658 GCA_041622295.1 Porticoccaceae bacterium | reverse complement strand
TAGACTCAAAAATCTCTGTGGCAGCGGCGGTACAGTCAAGAACGGGGTGATAGAGATTCAGGGCGATCATCGACCGAAGATAGCCACCGCACTGACTGAAGCGGGCTATACCGTCAAATTCGCTGGCGGCTAGGCAATGATGGTTCTCGCAAGACGACAGCACTTTACTCGTTAAACACCAGTTGAATCGACGAGACCGAATGAAGGAGGCAACCGCGGGGTTTGTCGACCAGGCAACTGCGGAGACACCGACATGAAAAAAATTGTGCCCTACGGTTCATGGGAGTCGCCAATCACCGCGCAACTGGTCGCGGCCGCAACACCCGCTCTCGACCAGCCGGTGCTTGATGGCAACGACGTTTATTGGCTGGAAAACCGACCTGAGGAAGGCGGCCGCAGCGTCATTGTCCGGCTCGATGAACACGGCAAACGGTGCGACATTTTGCCGGCTTCGTTTAGCGCCCGCAGTCGCGTCCACGAGTACGGTGGCGCCTGTTACATCGTCGCCGAGGGGATGCTTTATTTCGTTGCCCAGCACAATCAACGCATCTACCAGCTCGACACCAGGGCCCAGAACCCCGTTCCGCAAGCGCTGACGCCGGACGGTCAGGGTTATCGATTTGCTGATTTCTGCATCGACCCCGGCCGCGACCGCTTGTTGTGTGTCGCGGAGCAGCATTTTGATACAGATTTGTTGCCCGACAAACCGCCCACTAACTTCATTGCTGCGGTATCCCTGGCGGCACACGCAAATGGACAGGCGCATGCTGTCGAAGTGGTGGTTAGCGGTGCCGATTTTTATGCCTACCCACGGCTCAGCCCGGACCATACGCAATTGTGCTGGTTGAACTGGCATCACCCGTCAATGCCGTGGTATGGCAGCGAGCTCTGGCAGGCCAACCTCGATGAATCTGGCCAGGTATCCCGTAGCCAAAAAATCGCCGGCGGCCCCGAAGAGGCTGTATTTCAACCCCAGTGGTCCACGGCCGGCGAATTATTTTTTGTGTCCGATCGATCCCAGTGGTGGAATTTATACCGGTATAACCCCGCCTCTGGGGTGGTGCCAGTATCACCACTCGACGCGGAGTTCGCCACGCCGCTGTGGACACTCGGCATGTCTACCTACGCTTTCTGTACCGAGAACAGGATCATCTGTTGCTATACCCAGAATGGCAGTTGGCAGCTGGCCAGGATTGATTGTGCGGCCGCGCTCGACTCGCCCGGCAGCTCATCAGGCACCCGTTCCGGCACTGACGCAGATGCGGCCGGGCTGACCATTATCGACAGCCCATACACGCAGATATCGGCTGTCACCGCCCGGGGACATTATGGCTGGTTTATAGGCGCTGCTACGGACACTGGAAATCAGCTGGTGCGCGTCGATATCGACAGCGGCCAATGCCACACTGTCTACCAGTTTCCGCCACCCCCCGTCGACCCCGCCACGTTCTCCCAACCACAGGCAGTATCCTATGAGACCACCAATGGGGATCGCAGCCATGGCTTTTACTATCCTCCAGCTAATCCGCATTACCAGGCACCATCCGGCGAGCTGCCGCCACTGATCGTGATTTGTCATGGCGGACCCTCCGGGGCAACCTCGGTAGCACTTAATCTCAAAATCCAGTTCTGGACCAGTCGCGGATTTGCCATATTTGATATCAACTATCGCGGCAGCACGGGCTACGGTCGACGCTATCGAGAACGGCTGGACAGCAATTGGGGGGTCAGTGATGTAGAAGACGTTGTCATGGGTGTTCGCCATCTCATCCAGCAAGGTCTCGCCGACCCGGAGAAACTGGCCATTCGCGGCAGCAGTGCAGGCGGTTATACCGTTCTGGCGGCGCTGACATTTCACAATCTGTTTAAAGCCGGCGCCAGCTACTACGGCATAGGCGACCTTGAAACGCTGGCGCGAGACACCCATAAATTTGAATCGCGATACCTGGACCGATTGATCGGCCCCTATCCGGAGAATGCACAGCGCTATCGGGATCGATCCCCGATCCACCATATTAAACAACTATCCTGTCCGGTGATTTTTTTCCAGGGTCAGGACGATTGCGTCGTGCCACCCAGCCAGGCCGAGGCCATGGTTGCGGCGCTCAGGGAACGAGGAACAACCGTCACCTATGTGCCTTTTGCAGGTGAGGGGCACGGCTTCCGCAACGCGGACAATATTGCACAAGCGCTCGCCATGGAGCTGCAATTCTACTGCGACGTGTTCAGCTCTAGTCCCGCTGACCGGACGTAGATACGCTAACCATGTCCAGGTATCGCCCACCCTCACCCATCTCAAGCCCCTACATTACGGCTGGCGGGGCAGCACGATTGCGCGAGGAATTGCTTCAGCTGTGGAAAGTTGAACGACCGCTCGTAACCGCCACGGTTCATGACGCTGCAAAAAACGGTGACCGCTCTGAAAATGGTGATTACATCTATGGCAAACGCCGTTTGCGTGAAATCGACAGTCGGGTGCGCTACCTGACCGCGCGACTGGAAAACATCACCATTGTCGACCAGGCGCCCGCAGACCAGAGCAGGGTTTATTTTGGCGCGTGGATAACAGTCGTAAACGACGAGGGCGAGCAGTCAACCTACCGCATTGTCGGCGGCGACGAAATTGACCCAACGCGAGGTTACATCAGCGTCGACTCACCAATGGCTAAGGCCTTACTCGGGAAATTCTGTGGGCAGGATATCGAGTTTGGTCATATGGACCAGCAACATCGTTTCCGCCTTGTCGCGATTAGCTATCAGAGCCCCTAGCAGGTTTTCGGCCCGGGGACGGCGCCACATCTCGTTCAGCGTACATTAACGGAAACAGCGACGACCTACCTACAGCACACAAAGCCGAGGCACGGCTCCCGCAACCAGCTTAACCTGCCGCGTCAATCTCCAGTCTCACATCTTCTAACCGAAAGCCACCCGTGCCGTCCTGCAGGGTGGCTTTAATCAGAAAGCTCTTGTCCAGTTGACCGCTGTCGGTAAGGTGCAGGTCGACGACTTTTTGCGTCATCGGTCGCTTCTGTTGGTCCAGCATCAGAATGACGCTGGGCAGATGGCGGTATTTTCGGCGCCCAGCCAGAACAACACCAACCATACCGTTGTGCAGCTCAACCCAGGTGCCAGCCGGGTAGGGTCCAATCGCTTGCATGAATTGCAACGCGCATTCCTCATCAAACTGCTTACCCCGGTTTTCATAAATTATTTTTTGTGCCTGCACCGGGGATTTTGACCTGGCATAGCAACGATCACTGGTCATGGCGTCATACGCATCAACAACCGAAATGATACGCGCGTACTCGGAAATAGCGCGGGCCTTGAGGCCGCGGGGATAACCCTCGCCATCGGGTCGCTCGTGATGACTTAAAACGACGTCAACAGCCTTGGCGGGCGCGCCGCCCATCTCGATTAACAGTTTATGCCCGGCAACTGTATGGCTCCGCATAATGAGCATTTCTTCTTCGCTCAATCTACTGGGTTTATCCAGTATGGCGGGGGGCACCTTCATTTTTCCCACGTCATGCAGCAGTCCACAGAGGCCCAGGGCCGTCAACTCGTCTTCTGCAAAGTTCAGGTAACGGCCGAAAGCGATGGCCAGAATACACACATTCATACTGTGCTCTGCGGTGTATTCATGCTCGTGCTTGATCTTACTCATCCAGATCATTGCATCTGGGTTTCGCACGATACTCTTGACACATTCCGTGACCACTGCCTCGGCAACTTCCGTATCCAGCATGTCGCCAATCTGCGCGGAATGGAGAATTTTCTTTACGGCGGCCTTGCCTTTGTCATGTATTGTCCGCGCCGTGCCGTGTTCTTCATTTGCCGAGCTGGTAGCTTCATAGACTGGCCGTGGACGAACAATTGATGGCCTTGCCGCAGTTTTATCCCGCCGACCAACCTGGTTAACCACCGTCCCGGTATTGTTGCTCCGCCGAGGCGTCGGCGCCAAACCCGCCAGGTTATTATCCTGTCGTTTTATCCGGGGTGTCCCTTCGCGCAGCACAAACACATGATCACAGTAGTGGCCGATAGTCGTCACCTGACTGCGATGACGAATCTCAAAACCCTGAACCAGGAATGGCGTCTCCAGCCACGGCCGATCCAGTTCCGCCACAAACATGCCTATCTGCAACTCAGAGGCACGTACCTTGACCAAATTTTCACTGGTGTAGGTTTTTTTGGAGTCGTCAAATATATCTTTCATCAGCATCTTCGTCCCTGGCGACCGGCCCACGATCAACCCGGCAAATTATAGGTAAACATATCACGTAAACAAGGGCTTAGCGTAACAAAATAATGTCCCGCCTGACACTACCATATGGATGGAATCACCATGTCGACGCCAGCTAACATGCGATCCCATTTTTTTCTACCGACTGGATCAGCCCGCCTTTGCGACGAGACGATGGGATCGCCTGCGGTCCAGGTCACAGGCCCATTGCAGGACGTGCGGAAAAACGTCCGTGCACCCGACACACGCTTGCCAACCGGCGCATGTCTCAGTGCTTGTTAGTGCACACGTCACCCTGTTGCCACTAATTTGCTGGCCCGGATTGCCACTTGCTATGATTGCGCTGACGACCGCTTATAATTGCGAAAATATTGACCGGGTTTCGCGATGCTCTACTGGGTAGTTACCGAGCATTTATGGTCGACCAGTTGCCACCCTGCTCACCGTCTCCGACATCAGCCATAATCAGGGATCTTCATGCAAGAGACTTTCGTAAACGGCACATCGGGCCCTGATGATTTTGTATCTCGCCACATTGGACCCCGTCGCGCAGAAATCGAGGCCATGCTCACCGCCATTGAGGTGGCTTCCCTTGACGACCTGATAACCCAGGTCGTGCCGAAGTCAATCCGCAAAACAGATTCGCTCACGCTGCCACACGGTCTGTCAGAACAGCAAGCCCTCGCAGCACTGCGCGCATTAGCGGATAAAAACATACTGCGTAAATCCCTGCTTGGACTCGGTTATCACGACACCGTCACCCCCCCGGTTATCCAGCGTAATGTTCTCGAAAATCCCGGCTGGTACACCGCCTATACACCCTACCAGCCCGAGATTGCCCAGGGCCGTCTTGAGGGCCTGCTAAATTTCCAACAAATGATCATCGATTTGACCGGCCTCGATATGGCAAACGCGTCGATGCTCGATGAGGCCACGGCGGCGGCTGAAGCCATGGCCATGGCAAAACGTCAGCAGCGCAAAAACAGCAGCCGGGCTTTCTTTGTCGATCATCATTGTCACCCACAAACCCTCGCCGTGGTGCAAACACGAGCAGAACACTTTGGCTTTGACGTTATCATCGGCGACCCGGAAACCGATTTTGCTGAAGGGGAGTATTTCGCCGCCTTGCTACAAAACCCGGCAAGTGATGGTCAGCTGCGGGATTTAACAGCCTGCATTGCCACTATTCACCAACGCGGCGCCCTGGCCATCGTCGCTGCCGACCTGATGAGCATGGTGCTACTTAATTCGCCAGGCAGCATGGGCGCGGACATAGTCGTCGGTACCAACCAGCGCTTTGGTATACCGCTGGGTTTCGGGGGTCCCCATGCCGGATTTTTTGCCTTTCGATCGGATTACAAGCGCGCCGCACCCGGACGCATCATCGGCGTCTCCGTGGATCGGCACGGCAAACCTGCTTTGCGTATGGCGATGCAAACCCGCGAACAACATATTCGGCGCGAGAAAGCCAATTCAAACATCTGCACTGCCCAGGTACTGCTGGCGCTGATGAGCGCTTTTTACGCAATTTATCACGGCTCCCAGGGCCTCAGGCGAATTGCCGAACGGATCCACGGGCTCACCAGTCACCTGGCGTCCACGCTACAGTCGCAGGGCTATCAACTGCGCTATAGCAACTGGTTTGACACACTCACGGTAGAAACACCTGTCGGCCAAAAGAGTATTCTTAGCCACGCCGAACAACGCGGCATAAACCTGCGCGCAGTCGGTGACGATGCCGTTGCCATCAGTCTTGACGAAACCTGCGATGTTGCACTGGTTCGACAATTAGCGGACATTTTCGATAGTGGATCGGCACCCATCCCGACGACCAACCAGACGTCTGCCTCGACGCTCACCGCTATCGACCGGGACCAACCAATATCCGGCATTCCTGACGACCTGCTACGCCGCGACGCCATCCTCTCCCACCCGGTGTTCAACCTTTACCACAGCGAAACCGACATGCTTCGCTACCTGAAACGCCTGGAAGCCCGCGATATCAGTCTCACCAGCAGTATGATCCCGCTGGGCTCCTGCACCATGAAGCTCAATGCCACCGCAGAAATGATGCCGCTAAGCTGGCCTGAATTTGCCAGTATGCACCCCTTCGCCCCTGCCGAGCAGTCCAGAGGCTATCAGCAACTATTCAGTGAACTGGAAGGTATGCTGGCCGCATGCACCGGCTACGATGCCGTGTCGCTGCAACCCAATGCCGGCTCCCAGGGCGAATACGCCGGACTGATTGCCATCAAAAAATATCACCAGCACCGAGGTGAAGCGCAACGCAACATCTGTCTGATCCCCTCTTCCGCCCACGGCACCAACCCCGCCAGCGCACAGATGGCAGGCATGCAAGTGGTCGTCATCAAGTGCGATGAGCGCGGCAATATTGACATCAATGATTTGCGAAAC
>JBFJZC010000165.1:0-6669 GCA_041622295.1 Porticoccaceae bacterium | reverse complement strand
TTCGGTCGACAAGGCCAATGTGCTGGAAGTGACGATGTTGTGGCGCGAGGTAATGACTGAGCTTGGCAATGATTACCCGGATGTTGAATTGAGTCATATGTATGTGGATAACGCCGCGATGCAGCTGGTGCGCGCACCGAAGCAGTTTGACGTCATTGTGACCGGTAATATGTTTGGCGATATTCTTTCTGATCAGGCGGCCATGTTGACGGGTTCTATCGGTATGTTGCCATCGGCATCGCTGGATGCCAATGGCAAGGGCCTGTACGAACCCTGTCATGGTTCGGCCCCGGATATCGCCGGGCAGGGTGTCGCCAACCCACTGGCGACGATACTGTCCGCTGCGATGTTGCTGCGTTATTCGCTGGATATGCCAGAGCCGGCTGCGGCCATTGAAGTGGCCGTTGGTAAGGTGCTCGATGAGGGTTGGCGCACCGCAGATATTTTCACCGCGAACACCCGTAAAGTAGCTACGGTTGAGATGGGTAAAGCAGTATTATCTGCTTTAAATTAATCACGTAATATATTGTTTTTTATAAATTTAGGTTTGCATTAGATGAAAAGAGTTGGTTTTGTTGGTTGGCGCGGTATGGTTGGGTCGGTGTTGCTGTCTCGGATGGTCGCAGAAAATGATTTTGCTGCTATCGAGCCGGTGTTTTTCTCCACCTCACAGGGGGGGCAGGTCGGCCCTGATATCGGCCGTGAGGTTCCGCTGTTGCAGGACGCTTATGATTTTGCGGCGCTCAAGGCGCTCGATATTATTGTTAGCTGTCAGGGTGGGGATTACAGCAAGCAGGTGTTTCCCCAGTTGCGCCGGGACGGCTGGCAGGGCGTGTGGATTGATGCCGCGTCGGCGTTACGCATGCGGGACGATGCACTGATCATTCTCGACCCGGTGAACCGGGCGGTGATCGAGCAGGGGATGGCGGATGGGGTCAATAATTTCGTCGGCGGAAACTGCACGGTCAGTCTCATGTTGATGGCGCTGGGCGGCCTGTTTAACGCCGGTTTGGTGGAGTGGGCCAGCGCCATGACCTACCAGGCGGCATCGGGGGCGGGCGCCCAGAACATGCGCGAACTGATTGCGCAGATGGGTGCGATTCATCAGGCGGTGGCCAGGGATCTCGATGATCCAGCCGCTGCAATCCTCGATATTGACAGCAAGGTGCTAGCAGCCATGCAAGGTAACCATTTTCCGCGCGAGCATTTCGGGCATGCTCTGGCTGGCAGTTTGCTGCCATGGATTGATGTCGAGCTGGACAGTGGCCAGAGCCGAGAAGAATGGAAGGGGCAGGCGGAGGCCAACAAAATTTTGGGTCGTGAGGGCGATCCCTTGCCCATCGACGGTATCTGTGTGCGCGTGGGCGCCATGCGCAGCCATAGCCAGGCCTTGACCATCAAGCTGACCCGTGATGTGCCGCTGGCTGATATCGAGGACATTCTAGCCAATGCCAATGCCTGGGTTCGCGTTATACCCAATCATCGGGAAGACAGTTTGGTGGCGCTAAGCCCTGCTGCCGTTAGCGGTACATTGGAGGTGCCGGTCGGGCGCTTGCGAAAAATGAATATGGGGCCCCGGTATTTGTCGGCCTTCACGGTTGGCGATCAGCTGCTGTGGGGGGCGGCTGAGCCGCTGCGGCGCATGCTTAGGATGGTGCTGGAGAAATAATGACAGCCTTTAATGTTGCGATAGTGGGTGCCACCGGCGCCGTCGGCAGTGCGCTGATTGAAGCCCTTGACGCCGCAGATTTTGTCGCCGGGGAGCTGTATCTACTGGCCAGTGCCGCATCGTCAGGCGACACAGCAATGTACAGAAAGCGCCCAGCCATGATTGAAGATGTCGCAGGCTTTGATTTTTCATCGGTGGAGTTGGTGTTTTTTGCGGTGCCTGAACACGTGTCTCAGCTATATGCCGAGTCCGCTGTTGAGGCTGGTTGCCGGGTCATCGATTTTTCCTGCTGCTTTCGGGATGACCCCGCTGTGCCGCTGGTCGTTGCGGGGATTAACTCACACTTACTGGATGACGGCAGTGCGCGGCTGGTGGCGCTGCCAGACAGTCTCGCCGTGGATTTGAGTCATGTGCTCAAGCCTGTTCACGATGATGTCGAAATTGTGAGGGTCAACGTTGCCACTTATCAGGCGGTGTCGAGCGCCGGCCAGGCAGGCGTTAAAGAGCTCGCGGGCCAGTCGACCAGTTTGCTTGGTGGGGTTACCGTGAAGCCACAGGTTTTTGGCAAGCAGATAGCGTTTAACGTGTTGCCACAGGTTGGAGAGTTACGGGAGTCAGGGCATGCCGATGCTGAACTACGGCTGGTCAGTGAGGTGTGTCGCGTTATCGGTGCGCCATTAGCCATGAGCGTGACCTGTGTGCAGGTACCGGTATTTTATGGGTTCTGCCAGGCGGTCAGTCTGGAAACCCGCTACCCTCTTGATGTGGAAGGGCTTATCGAGCTGCTTAAGCAGGTGGGTGATTTAAAGGTTGTCGCGACCCACTCAAAGCAGGGCTATCCTGTACCGGTGACCGGGTCAGGCGTGTTGCCAGCACGTAGCGTCGGCCGCATTCGCGCCAGCATAGCGATTGAAAATGGTCTCGACTTGTGGATTGTGTCAGATAACGTGCGTAAAGGTGCTGTTGATAACGCCATTAATGTTGCAAGGCTATTGCTAAAAGGTGCCCAATAATAAATACTTACGCTGATGTATTTGTGTAAGTTGTGCAAATTGAATCATTGCAACTTGGTAATTGACTCGCTGCGTTGACAGTCAATGTGAGCAGCGGTGGAGCAATAGGACTCTAAAAACAGGTAAGGATCATGGCGTTCCATTTAAGAACTTTGCTAGTCAGTTTTCTGGCGCTGCTTTATTCAGGCTGGGTTGCGGCTTTGGGCCTGGGCGGAATAACTTTAAATTCTGCGCTTAACGAGCCGCTTGATGCTCAGGTTGCGTTGCTCAACATTGGCGAGTTAAGCCAGGCGGAACTTCTGGTAAATCTTGCTACGCTGAACGATTTCGAACGGGCTGGCGTTGAGCGTGAGTTTTACCTTGTCGATTTACGATTTACAGCAGACCTGAGTAATCCGGCAAAGCCCTTTATACGTATTTCCTCTACCAAGCCGATTCGCGAACCGTATCTGAATTTCCTGATTGAGCTGCAGTGGCCGACAGGGCGGATGTTAAGAGAATACACTCTGTTTCTCGATATACCGGTTTTTGCCGCGGAGCAAGCGCGGGGAAAGTCGCAAGCCGCGAGCGCAGTCAATAGCGAGCGGCAACGTCAAACCAGCGGCACCTCCAGGTCACAATATGACGGCCGAGGATCAGCTGCGACTTCCGGGTCGGGAAACGAGTACCGGGTTAGAAATGGCGATACTTTGTGGGGCGTCGCGCAGAAATTTCGTCCGGAGGACAGTTCAGTACAGCAGACCATGCAAGCCATTTACGAACGTAATACAGACGCTTTTGTAAATGGCGATATGAATATGTTGCGCAAAGACGCGGTGCTGGGTGTACCGGCCGCGGTCGAGATACGTTCAGTTAGCAAGCAGGTGGCCAGTCGTAGCGTGGCTGAGTCCGTGGAGGAATTGCAGAGCAGGTTGGGCGCACGGGAGCTGGTTAGCGACAGTCCGACAGAGTCAGTTCGCCAGGTAGATGCCGAACCGAAAGGTCTGTTGCGGCTTTCCGCGCCAGATGCTGATGGCCTGGAGGGAGCCGCGGGCATGGACGCTGCTGATGTCGGTGAGCTTACAACCGAAGTCTTGCAGAACGAACTCGCGATAGCACGAGAAGAATTATCAAAATCGACACGTGACAATGTTGCGTTGCGAGAGCGACTTGCGAAATTGGAAGAGCAGCTGGCTACGATGTCGCGGCTGGTTGAGTTCAGTGATGATGAGCTGAGTGCAATTCAGGAAGGTTTGGTCAGCACTGAGGACATGGATAGTGCCGAGCCCGTGGACCTGACCAGCGCCGATGCAGAAGCAGACGGCGGGTTATCAGGTCAGGCGCTTGATAAGGCTGCGCTCGAGACGTCTGGTGACCACGAACAGCTTCCCAGCGCTGGTGCGACAGGTGTTGATGCCGCAGTTGTTGATACAAACGTTGCTGATACAAACGTTGCTGATAGCGTGGTTGACACCACCGCCACTAGCGCGCCTGTAGCGGCTGAAGAAGCTCCCGTTGGAGGCATACTTGCCTACCTGACGGACAGGCTTGCGTTTATCGGCGGCATTATCGCGATTGTATTGGCAATAGTGTTTCTGTTGGCTCGTCGACGCAGTGAAGATGATAGTGAAGATTTAGGCGTTATTGCAGATTTTGAGCCGTCATCAATTGGGACGGCCGCACAAGTTGGTACTGCCCCCATCGAAAAACAGGCCCTTGGGCCCCTGACCGCAGATAAGCTGGATATTGACGAGGGAGATCTGCTTTTTGGTGCCGAATCGGATACTGAAACGAGATATCCGGCCCAAAGTGAATTTGGTGGTGAAGATAACGGTGCTCAAGATGACGGCGATGTCGACCCGCTTGGTGAGGCTGACATCTACCTTTCGCTCGGCAATTTTGCTGAAGCCGAAGAAATCATTGAACGTGCGTTGCTTGTTGATCCAGACGATAGTCGTCTGCAACTCAAATTGCTTGACCTTTTTTCTGCGCAGAATGATCTGGTTCGGTTTGATGAACATTATCCTGAGCTGGTGGCGCTCGGCGACCGGCGGTCGATCCAAAGCGCGGATCGGATGCGCAGGGCCTTAACCGGTGAGGTCGATGATTTTGAAGAAGGGTTGGATGATCTTGATCTGGAGATGGAAGAGGAGTCCTTTAATCGCCCACGTGAAGTTTTTGATCTCGATCTTGAGTTGCCGGAAGAGCTGGCGCGAATAGATACAGATGAGGGCGATGAAGAAGATGGTGTCGATGATGATATTGACGACCTGACACAGGCAATCACGTCTGCTTCTTATGATAGTCCTGCCGATACTGTCGAGAACACTGTCGGGGATGCTATAGCGGAACTCGATCTCGATCTTGATTCGGACCTTGATTTGGATCTTGATTCCGACATGGAAGAGACACTGGAGCTACCAGGCCTGGCTGAGCCAGCCGAAGCAGAGCTGTCGGCTGAGCTCGAGGAGCTGGAGGAGAATGTCGCCGAGGAGTTGTCTGAGTTCGATAATTTTGACATTGATGACGATGCGGACTTTCTGGTCGAAAGCGATGAAATCGCCACTCAGCTAGAGCTTGCCCAGGCCTACATAGACATGGGTGACCATGATGGTGCGAACGACATCCTTAAAGATGTGATTACCAGCGGCGACAGCGCGCAACAGGAGCAGGCTGAAGAAATCATGAAGCAGATATCTGCGCGCAGGTAAATGTCCGAAACATCGCACTGGCAGTACCGTGTTAACAGCTTGGTGCCCGAGGGAGAAACACTGCCCCCGGGCACTTTTCGTTACGCGGCGGTTATTGAGTACGATGGCGGTGGGTACTGCGGCTGGCAGCGACAGGTTCACTGTGAGAGTGTGCAGGAGGTTGTCGAAAAAGCGCTGTCGTTGGTCGCAAACGAACAGGTTTCGGTAGTCTGCGCGGGGCGTACAGACACCGGCGTGCATGCGACAGGCCAAACTATTCATTTTGACAGCCGCGCAGTGCGCGGGCCGCGAAACTGGATTTTGGGTTGCAATGCTAATCTGCCGCGCAATGTCAGGCTTCATTGGGCAGGACGAATGTCAGATAGATTCCATGCGCGGTTCAGCGCGCGCGCGCGAACCTATCGCTACGTCATCTTAAATCGTCCCTCGCCACCAGCATTGATGCGGGAAGGCCTGGTCTGGCATAAACAGGAGTTGTCTGTCGTCGCGATGCGGCAGGCGGCGGCTGCGCTGGTCGGTGAGCATGATTTTAGCGCGTTCAGGGCGGCAGGTTGCCAGTCAAACTCTGCCTTTCGAAATGTCCATTATGTCGATATTTTTCAACTGAATGATCTGGTTGTTATTGAAATTCGAGCCAATGCCTTTTTACTACACATGGTGCGGAATATTGTCGGCGCGCTATTGTCTGTGGGCCGTGGCGAGAACCTGCCGCACTGGCCTGGTGAGTTACTGGCGGGGCGAGATCGATCAAAGGCCCCAGCGACATCACCTGCGTCTGGACTCTATCTGGTGGCAGTTGATTACCCGGCAAAGTTTGATCTGCCGATACTAAGTCCCGGTCCGTTTTTTATAGGGCGAGAATTGTATCCGGCGGCGAATAAAAAGGAATTTAGTAATCTTTCGTGCGACAGCCAGGATTTAAATTGTGGCCACAGTGAAAGTTAAAATTTGCGGTATCACATGTACTGACGACGCATTGGCTGCTGTGGAAGCTGGTGCCGATGCTATCGGACTGGTTTTTTATCCCAATAGCGCGCGATATGTGGCGTTGTCCAGGGCTGCGGAGATCGTTGCGGCAGTTGGTCCCTTTGTGACAACTGTCGGTCTTTTTGTTAATGAGACCGCAGAACTGGTTGAGCAGACGCGACAGGAAACGGGGGTTCATCTTGTGCAGCTGCATGGTGATGAAGAGGCATCTTACTGTGCGCGGATAACAAGCCCTTATATCAAGGCGATACGCATGGCGCCAGGTCTTACGCCGCAACTGATCATGGCGGAATTTCCGCGGGCGACAGCT
>JBFJZC010000164.1:0-6687 GCA_041622295.1 Porticoccaceae bacterium | reverse complement strand
GCAGGTAGGTTGTTAGCAAGTAGATTGTTAGCAAGTAGGTTGTCGTTGGGCGAATATCGTCAAGCGGCTGGTAACGGTTGCTACTGGGCTGGAACTGTTGGCGGTTGCTGGCCGCTGTGATTTTACTATAGCGGGATCTTACGCGAGACCGCTTTTACTGGTTTTATTAAGGTGTAGTGATGACTAATGCGATCTTGAAAGATGCTTTTATCTGCGATGCGGTGCGTACCCCGATTGGAAAATTTGGCGGCGCCCTGTCTTCTATTCGTACGGATGATCTGGGTGCGCTGCCCATCAAGGCGCTAATGGCCCGTAACCCTGATCTTGACTGGCAGGCGATTGAGGATGTTTTCTACGGTTGTGCCAATCAGGCCGGTGAAGATAACCGCAATGTGGCGCGGATGAGCGGGCTACTGGCCGGGCTTGATGCCGCAGTGCCGGGGGTAACACTGAACCGATTGTGTGGTTCGGGACTGGACGCGGTGGGTTCAGCGGCGCGGGCGCTGCGCTGTGGCGAGCTTGATCTGGTGATTGCCGGGGGTGTCGAGTCGATGACTCGCGCGCCGTTTGTCATGGCCAAAGCTGAATCTGCGTTTAGTCGCGGTGCAGAAATCTTTGATACCACGCTGGGCTGGCGTTTTATCAATAAGATGATGCAGCAGCTTTATGGCACGGATTCCATGCCGGAAACCGCCGAGAATGTTGCCGAGCAGTTTGGTATCGAGCGCGAGGCGCAGGACCGTTTTGCCCTGGCCAGTCAGCAACGGGCAGCGGCGGCACAGGCGAACGGTTTGTTTGACGATGAAATCGTGGCGGTGGAAATTCCCCGGCGTAAACAGGACCCCCTGATCTTTGCGCAGGATGAACACCCCAGGGCGACCAGCCTCGATGCCCTGGCGAAGTTACCCACGCCCTTTCGCGAGGGTGGCACGGTGACCGCCGGCAACGCCTCGGGGGTTAACGACGGTGCCTGTGCCCTGCTATTGGCGTCGGAAGCGGCAGCAAAACGGCACGGTTTGACACCGAAAGCGCGGGTTGTGGGTATGGCCACGGCGGGGGTGGAGCCCCGCATTATGGGCATTGGTCCGGTAGCGGCTACCCGCAAGGTGCTATCCCTGACCGGGCTCACCCTCGAACAAATGGATGTGATCGAGCTTAATGAAGCCTTTGCGGCACAGGGCCTGGCGGTCACCCGAGAGCTGGGATTAGCGGATGATGCCGCACATGTGAACCCTAACGGTGGCGCCATCGCCCTGGGCCATCCACTCGGTGCCAGCGGCGCACGCCTGGCGACCACAGCGATGTATCAACTCCATCGCACTGGCGGAAAATATGCCCTGTGCACCATGTGCATCGGTGTCGGACAGGGCATTGCCCTGGTACTGGAGCGGGTTTAGGCGCTTGTTGGGTACGGAACATAATTGGGAAAGCAGATGAAAGAACTTTGGCAGCCTTCGTCGGCGCGTAAAGCGCGAGCGAATATGACCGCCTATATGCAGTGGCTGGCGAACACGCGCAATTTGCGTCTTGCTGACTATGATGCGCTCTACCAGTGGTCTATCGACAATCTCGAAGACTTCTGGCAAAGCATCTGGGATTACTATCAGATGCAGTCCGCGACGCCGTATCAGCGTGTATTATCGTCCCACGCCATGCCGGGCGCGAAGTGGTTTGAGGGCGCGACGCTGAATTTCGCAGAGCATATTTTTCGGGCCCGAGCCGATGACAGGCCGGCAATCATGGCCGAGTCGGAAACCCAGGCCCTGTACGAAGTCAGCTGGGCTGACCTGGAGAGCAAAGTCGCCCGTATTGCCCATACTTTGCGGCAAGCTGGTGTGGTGGCAGGGGACCGGGTCGTGGCGTATATGCCCAATATTCCCGAGGCCGTAATCGCCTTTCTCGCCGCCAATTCGCTGGGTGCGGTGTGGTCGAGTTGCTCACCGGATTTTGGCACCAACAGTGTGGTCGATCGGTTTCAGCAGATATCCCCGAAAGTACTGTTTGCGGTGGACGGTTATCGCTACAACGGCAAACACATCGACCGGCTGCCCGAGCTGAGTCGCCTCGCCGAGGATTTGCCCAGCGTCGAGAAAATTATACTCTTTGATTACTGCGGCTATGGCGCCAGTTGTGCACTGCCGCAGGTGCTGCGCTGGCAGGATGCCCTCGCCAACCCGGCTACCACCATCGAGTTCGCCCAGGTGCCTTTTGATCATCCTATCTGGACCCTGTATTCCTCGGGAACCACCGGTATTCCCAAGGCCATTACCCACGGTCACGGCGGGATTTTGCTCGAGCACTACAAGCACATGGGGCTGCATTGTGATATCAAGCCGGGTGATCGCTTCTTCTGGTTCTCCACCACCGGCTGGGTGATGTGGAATATTGGTATCGCCTCGATGCTAGCCGGCGCGGTGCTGGTGATTTACGACGGCAACCCGGCTTATCCGCGCACGGACCGCCTGTGGTCGCTGGCGGAACGCGCCCAGTTGACTCAGTTTGGCGGTGGCGCGGCCTATTACATTGCCTGCATGAAAGAGGGCATGACGCCGGGTAAGGATTTTGATTTGAGTGCGTTGAAGTCCGTTGGCTCGACCGGATCACCTTTGCCGGAAGAGGGTTTCGATTGGGTCTATGCGAGCGTTAAGGCAGACGTCTGGTTGATATCCATCAGTGGCGGTACCGATATCGCCTCTGCCTTTGTCGGTAGTTCGCCGTTGTTGCCGGTACACTCCGGAGAAATTCAATGTCGCATGCTCGGTGTCGATGTGCGCGCTGTGGACGATGCAGGTCAGGCCCTGGTCGATGAGGTCGGCGAAATGGTAATCACCGAGCCGATGCCGTCCATGCCGATTTATTTCTGGAATGACGAGGGCGATCAACGCTACCGGGAAAGCTATTTCGAAGATTATCCGGGCTGGTGGCGCCACGGTGACTGGATGCGTCTATCGGCGCAGGGCACAGTGCAAATCATGGGGCGCTCCGATTCGACACTCAACCGGGGTGGTATTCGCATCGGCACCAGTGAAGTTTATCGTGGCGTCGAAAAGGTTGCGGCGGTGGCCGACAGTCTGGTGGTCAGCCTTGAGCTTTCCGGCGGACGCCATTATATGCCGCTGTTTGTGCAGTTGCAGCCGGGTTTGACCTTGAACGAGGAAATCATCGGCCAAATCAGGCAGTCATTGCGTGAAAACTTTACCCCGCGCCACGTGCCGGACGAGGTGCTGCAGATCGACGAGGTGCCCTACACCATGACCGGCAAAAAGCTGGAAACACCGGTGAAAAAAATCCTGATGGGCTTTGCTATCGAAAAATCTGTCAACCGGGACGCCATGCGTAACCCCGAAACCATCGACTATTTTATTGTGTTGAGCAAAAAAACGCTGGCAATGTAAGGGTTTTTCCATTGTTCAAAATGCCCGGTGCCGTTTTGCGAAACGACTCGCTGGGTACCGGTTTCTCGTGGTAATCAGGCTAGAGCGGCGGATGGCGCTCGTGCCAGTCAGTCACACCTTCGTAGGCGAAGCCCGCCTGGCACAATAGCAACTCCTGTTCGTGCCGGGCCACCAGTTGCAGCGACAACGGCAGGCCGCTGTAGGAAAAGCCGCAGGGCAGGGAAAGCGTCGGCGCGCCAGTAAAATCGAATACGGCGGTATAGGAAGTCATCCGTAAATCAAAGTTTTCCATGGGGCCATACAGATCCTGAGGGTCATAAACTGGCGGCAACAGGGCCATCGAAGGTATTAACAGCAGGTCAATATTTTCCTGGAGTTTTCGATATTCGCCAACGCAAGCCAGGCGCATAAGGTGGGCTCGCGCATAGTCCACGGCTGACAGACGGTTGCCCCGCTGCAGCCAGCCGCGGAACCAGGGGCCATAATCGTCGCTCTGGGACGGGAAAGTGTGCTGGTGGGCGAGGGCGGCTTCGGCACTGCATATATCTGACCACGCCGACACGTAGGCATCGATGTTGGGTAGCTGAACATCGATAAGCCTGGCGCCGAGCGCAGCAAAAATGTCGGCGTTTTCCAGCACTGCCTGAGCGACCACGGGGTCGCAGTGATCCTCGATATTTTTTCTGTCGATACCCATGCGCACACCGGCGATGCCGTCGGCGATATGGTCACTGATTTTCGCTACCGGTGAACGCAGGCTGGTGGTGTCGTTGGCATCGTAGCCAGCGATGGCTTCGAACATCATGGCGGCGTCCGCCGTACAGCGCGTCAGTGGACCGATGTGATCGAGGGATTCTGCCAGGGGTATCACACCGTGGCGACTGACCCGGCCCCAGGTGGGTTTGAGGCCGACCACACCGCAGGCCGCGGCCGGAAAGCGAATAGAGCCGCCAGTGTCGCTGCCCAATGTTGCAAAGGCTAAACCCGCGGCGCTCGCGACCCCGGAACCACTGGACGAAGCACCGGCCCAGACCGTGCGATCCCAGGGGTTTGCGGGGATGGCAAAATCGCGGTGATAGCCGACCATCGCGCCTTCGGTCAGGTTGAGCTTGCCCATAAGAATGGCACCAGCGTCGGCAAGCCTGCGCACCACGGTCGCGTCATAATCGGGCACGTGGTCGGCATAGACGGCCATGCCGCCCATGGTTGGCACGCCACGGGTAAAACATAAATCCTTTACGGCGACCGGAATACCGTGCAGTGGACCGCGATCAGTGCCGGAGGCTATTTCCTTGTCGGCGCGCTCGGCGCTGGCCAGGGCGGTATCGCGCATAACGGTGGCGTAGGCGTGCAGGTCCGGGTCGAGGGCGGTGATACGGTCGAGGGTGTGTCTGGTCAGTTCAAGTGAGCTAGTTTGTCTGGCGCGTATGCGGCTGGCCGCCTCGGTCATGGTCAGGTAATGCAATGAATCTGTTTGCCGGGAAGTCATAGCTGATAGCGTGCTCGCTGGTTTTCAGAATTTTGTGTCAGGGAGCGCGGCCGATTTTGACGTTAGCGGCGCAATCTGACGGCGGTGATTGACGTTGTTGCCAGTGTAGTCGAGCCAGTGTAGTCGAAGCTATGGGCTTGCGTCTTGCTCCAGTGCTGTAGCGCTCAATAAAGGTAAACGCTATAGACCTGGACCTGGACCTGGACCTTAGACCTTAGGCGTATAGTGGACTTCGGGTTTAGCTTGCCTGATGTGAGCAGGGTCACGGTGTTCAGGTAATTTTAGTGTTACTTTGATGCTGTTAATGGCGTCGCAGTGAGTTAAACGAGATACTTTATGGAAATTAATACTTCCGCTTTCAGTGCTGGCGTCAGCGGCGTCAATAAATCCCTTAAGGGCATCGAGAGAGCTGCCCATGAAATCGCCTCTCTAAATACGCAGGCAGACGGTGGGGAGCTATCCGATGTTGTCGGGGCCCTGGTGGATCTGAAAAAACACGAGCTGGGGGTTAAAGC
Source organism: Porticoccaceae bacterium (assembly GCA_041622295.1). Taxonomy (GTDB): domain Bacteria; phylum Pseudomonadota; class Gammaproteobacteria; order Pseudomonadales; family Porticoccaceae; genus HB2-32-21. The sequence goes on along the minus strand of JBFJZC010000164.1, from coordinate 1,288 downwards.
GTCGGCCATGGTGATAAAAACTGCCAGCGAGATGGCCGCGACGATTATTGATATAAAAGTCTAGATTCCGGTACAGCTCTTTAGCTTGCTCGACTATTTCCTGCGTTCTGCTCAGCAGGTGTATATATTCCTTTTGTTTTAGTCACTACACTTGCCGTTTTGGCAGTGTTTAGCGTGCGCCAGACACCCTACGGGACGGCACAAGCCCGTTCCGTTCTCGCCGTTTGGCACGCCGCTGGACAGACTGGATATACAAATATGACCCTGGACGAACTCATTAATTTAATTAAGCACCAGCCAGAGCGCATTGCGTTTGCGGATGTAATGGCTGTGATTGACCGGTACTACATCTATACGGAAACGGCGTTTAGTAACGGCCCTGGTGATGATGCCATTTTGAATGCCGCCGGCGCCAATGCCGGATCCTGCAGAATATTTGCTTTTGGCAAGTTACAGGGCCTCTCAGAACTGCAAACGCTGGCATGCTTTGGGCAGTATTACCGCGATGTTCTGGCTGCGCCCAATGGTGACGATCATGCCAATATTCGTGCGTTTATGCGCCATGGCTGGCAGGGTATTGAATTTTCTGGGACAGCGCTGGTCGCCCGTTAAGGTCGTTTTGCCCTGGCGCTACGATCAAGCCGTATTGGGTTGACGAATTTTCGATCGAGGAATATTCACAGATGCACCGGTGGGTCGAGCGGTTTTACCCATAGGGATTGGTCGACACGGGTTTTTCAGGCGGCGCGTCCCTGGTCTTTTCTTCGATAGGCTCCAGCGATAGCGTCAACCCGGAGGTAGCGATTCCCGCGCCCTCGCGATGCTGCTGTGTACCTGGCTTCGAATCGGTTGGTTTTGTTGCAGTCTCTTGCCGTTTTTCTGGCGTCGTTTCGGTGGTGTTTGCCTGCGCCGGAGTTTTTGTTTCGACTTTTGCCTCTGAGCTGGCCGCTGAGCTGGCTTCCGCGTTGGCTGCAGCCTCCGCTTCAGCGGCTGCGCCGGGTACACCCTGCTTTAGCTGGATCTGTAAGCGCAGGTTGTTTCTGGAGTCAGCGTTTTGCAGCGCTTCTTCCAGGCTGACCTTGCCTTCGTCGTAGAGTTTAAAAAGGGCTGAATCAAAGGTTTGCATGCCCAGGTTCTGGGATTTTGTCATGACCTCCTTGATTTCGTCGACCTTACCATTTTTGATGAGGTCACAGACTCGGGGGGTGCCCAGTAATATCTCAATGGCGGCGGCGCGCTTGTTGTCCACCGTCGGGATCAGGCGTTGCGAAATGATACCTCGCATATT
>JBFJZC010000163.1:0-6693 GCA_041622295.1 Porticoccaceae bacterium | reverse complement strand
GTATCCGCTGGTTTTGATAATCTGGGGCGAACGCCAGGGCCTGAGTGTAGTGACGGCTACGCGGTTGATAATGGCCCACTGTCCTTGCTTGGTGACGATGATCTGGAAGAAATTATCGCGTTTGACGTGATGGTATCTGCTGCTGTGGCCAATAATCACGGTGCGCTGCATTTGTTGCAGCGGCGTGTTGCGGCGCTCGTGGGTGCAGAGCTCAACCTGGCCCGGTTGCCGTTTAGTCCGGAAGTAATTGCCGAGCAGTTCGCGCTGGCGCTGCGCCCCCTGGACATACCTTTACAGCCAAAGCTGTACTTGCTGAAGCTTTTTCAACAGAAGGTGCTCAATGGGCTTGACGAACTATTGGATCAGAGTAACCGCCTGTTGGTGGATCTGGGTATTCTGCCCGACATCAAGCCCGAGACGATCAACGGCGGGCGAACCGATGGGAGGCGGACCGATGGGAGGCGAACCGACGGCGCTGCTGAGGAGCGAAAGGTAGAGGTCGGTCACGCAGGGCCGGGGCAGGCCCGGGGCGAAACAGACCCCTGCACTCACGGATTGGCGAGTGGGCGTAAGGTCGACTCTGTGCGCCCCCCCAGCCGCCTGATAGCCAGTCTGCGACCCCTCCTGTCAGCGCGTAAGGATTTGGGGCATAACAATCCAGGGGGTAACGCTCTCGCCGGGGCGATCGCGGAAGATGCGGAGCCGTATGGCGCGACCTTTAATACAAGCGAAGCAGGGCGGAATACAGGCAAAGCAGGGCGGAATTCGGGTGAAGCAGAGCGGCGCTCTGCGCATGACCTCGCTGCGCACCCACAGAGTAACGTTGATAGCACCCGGCATGCCAAAAGCCGCAGAATCCCCTGCAACGAACTGATGGATATGCTCAGAAATCGTGCTCGCCAGCCTCCCGATCGTGATACGGCCTGCGGAGACAGTGATGCCAATGGTCGTTCTAACGGTGTGCCTGATAGCGTCTCCGGTAATACCTCCGGCGGAGCGCACGGTCAGTGTGAGCCGAACCCCGTGCGCGGCATACGGGCACAAATTGACGATTTGTTAGCGCAACGGAGCCAGACATTTGCCGATCTGGATGAGATCGACCAGACCATAGTGACGCTTGTTGATCGTCTGTTTAGTTCGACCTGCGTGCGGCGCTGGGTGCCTGACAGGCTGGTTGAATTGTTTGCGCGCATTGAGCTGCCTGCAACGCAATGCGCGCTGGCTGACCCATCGCTGTTTGATCGTGATCAGCATCCGGTCAGGCGCCTGCTTAATGAGGTTGCTGCAGTCGCTAATGGCTTGCAGGGCACCGATAATTTACCTGGGGATCCACTGTATCGAAAACTTGAAGAAGTTATCGAGCGCTTGCAAAGCGCCGAAGCCGACCTGGGCAAGCTGACGGATTTGCTGTCGGACTTCATTAAGTTTGTCGAAGCGGATCGACGGCGGATCGCCAGGCTGGAACAGCGGGTAATGGAGCAGGAGGCCGGGCGGGAGAAAATCAACGAGGCGCGCCGCAGTGTGGAAGATATAGTTATCCCGCGTATGGTGGGGCATCAGTACGGCTACGCGATGATAGAGTTTGTCGAAAAAGCCTGGAGTCGGGTGCTGTTTATCGCCCGTTTGAAGTACGGTACCAGTTCAGAACAATGGGCCCGAGGCGTACGCCTGCTCGACCAGTTATTGGCGCTTGAAACTGTCGAGGCGACTGACGAAGAAACGGTTGATCGCCTGCTCGGCACCCTCGGTGAAGCGTTGGCCGATATTTCCTATGAAGGTTATGAAGTGCGCCGTATGTTGGACAGCGTGCGCCGTTATTTATTGCTCGATAAGGATAGAGCAGAGAATCTGCATCCGATTATCTTTGATAAATCAGATGCCGAACAAGCCCGTGACGTGACCCTGCGAGTGTTGGTTGACAGTATTGATGTCGAGGTGCCGGGCGAGCGCCTTGTCCCCGAAGAGACCTTAGCTGGCCTGGTGGATGAAAGTTTTCTGATGCAAGTTGACTCTCTTAAAAAAGGTGCCTGGGTGGAGCTGACGAACAATTCTGACGCGCAGTCGCGCCGCTGCCGCCTGCTCGGGGTTGTCAAACCTTCGGGGAACTTTGTTTTTGGCGATCGCTGCGGTCAGAAAGTGACCGTGGAGAGTCGAGGCCGCCTCGCCATCAAGCTGAAGGAGGGTAAGCTGATTGTGCTCGATAATTCCCATCTTTTTGACGACGCTCTCGCGGAAGTGATTCATGATGCCAGAGACCATTCGACAGATGCGGGTTTTTAAGCGCCGGTCTTGTTCATGCAGGTCATGCAGGTCATGCAGGTCATGCCGGGAACGAAATCCGTGGTGCCCAGTTTGATCGATGATGGTTGGTTACTGACGGCCCGGCAGGTCCTTTCACCAAATCGCAGTTCGCGACCTGGGAATGGTGAGGTCTCTTTGCTCGTTGTCCACAACATAAGCCTGCCGCCGGATAGCTTTGGCGGTGACTACGTTGAGCAACTGTTTTGCAACAGACTAGACCCGGGTGAGCACCCATATTTTGCTGAAATCGCCGCCCTGGAGGTTTCCGCGCATTTGTTTATTGATCGCCAGGGCCAGGTGACCCAGTTTGTGCCCTTCACAGAGAAGGCCTGGCATGCGGGCCAGTCAAGCTTTGCGGGCCGTGATAATTGTAACGACTACTCGATCGGCATTGAGCTGGAAGGCACGGATGATACGGCCTATACCGAGGCGCAATATCAGGCGCTGGCTGCCGTGACGCGACAATTGATGACGGTTTACCCGAGCTTGAACAGGGCAAGCCTTGTCGGCCATTGTGACGTGGCGCCGGGTCGAAAAACGGATCCCGGGGCGTCGTTCGACTGGCCGCGGTATTTGGCGAGTGTAGGTTTCTAGCCCACCGAATCGCACACCTTGAATTTCCTTTGCTGTCGAGTTATCACAAAGCACACAGGATGTTTAATATTAACGGTAATAATATGCCCGGGTAGGGTTAGCCCGGTGACTGCTCTCTGAGGGATGTCTATGGAATTTATCGCTGTCGTCTGCGGCTTGATCCTGCTCTATCAGCCACACTTTTTTTCCCTGATCCAGCACGATCACTGGTTTGCTGGCTGGCAGGAAAAGCTTAGGTTCAGGCGGGCATTGGGTGGAGCCACAGATATTGGCATGGTGGTGACGCTGGGGTTGCCCGTGCTGGCAGTATATCTCGCTAACAAGTTTGTCGGGAATTTCGCCTTAGGCCTGCCGTTTTTCCTGCTCAATCTTTGGGTGCTACTTTATTCTTTTGGCCGGGGCGATTCCCGGCTACAGGTGGATGAACTGGTTGACGACCTGCAGCGGGATGATCTGCAGGCGGCATTTCATGGTCTAGCCGTGTTGACGGTTGATGCCAGCGATGGTCAGGCGATGGACGAAGCGAGTTTTCTGGAAGAATTAAAAGCGCGTCTCGCCTATAGCTACTTCGAGAGACAGTTAGCAGTGTTGTTCTGGTTTCTGGTTGGCGGCGCGCCCCTGGCGTTGCTTTACCGTTTGTCGGTGTTGTATCGCCAAAACGCATTATTGGCGGAGGACTCGAGCGAGGCGGGGCGGAGCTGGCTATGGGTGATGGAGTGGCTGCCGCTCAGGGTGGTTGGTCTGACGTTGGCGCTGGTCGGTCACTTTAATCGCGGCTTACGTTACTGGCGCGAATTATTCTGGAGCGACCAAAGCACGCAGCAAACGCTGTTAACCTGGGTAAACGGCGCGTTGGGTGATGTAGACCAAGAGCCAGACCTGGCAATAACAACGGAGGCTGAGCTGACCGGCGCCGCGTTCAGCAGCGAGGTGCGACGGGTCGAGCGGTTGTTTTTCAACGCGATTGTCTGCTGGCTGGTGGTCATTGCGCTCCTGGTGATAGTCGCTTAGCGTTTGAGCAGCAGGCGCTTTTTGGAGACAAATGCTCTGCTAGTCTAGTCACGGGACTGTACTACTTACCTGTATTTAACAAACAACACCTTCATACACTGCGTTGCTCTTCTGGCAGCCAGTTTACATCGCCCTTGCCGGTGGCGGAGAGGGTGCGTGCGACCAGAAAAAAGTAGTCGGACAGGCGGTTGAGAAACTGCATCGCCGCTGCGGGAGCGCTGCCGGTTTGGGCGACAACAAAGATGCTTCGTTCGGCGCGCCGACACACCGTTCGGACGATGTGGGCCTGGGCTGCGGCGATGCTTCCGCCCGGCAGAACGAACTGTCTGAGGGGTGGCAGTGCCTCGTCGAGCTTATCTATTCTGCGTTCCAGTGCCGCGATATGGCGAGCACTGATCAGGCTTGCCGGGGTGCCTGCCAGCATGGCGCCAAGGTCGAACAGTTGATGCTGGACAAGTAGCAGGTCGGCGACCAGGGTCTGATCTGCCGGAGAGGGCTCTGCCAATATTCGGTTTTCAAGCAGGCTAATCAGCAGGCCGAGCTGGGCGTTACATTCATCCACGGAACCGATCGCCTCTATGCGCGGGTCGGTTTTGGAGATCCGCGTGCCATCGGCAAGCCCGGTGCTACCCTGGTCGCCACTGCGGGTATAGATACGTGTCATGTCGCTGGTCTCGTGCAGGCTTTATCGGATTATGGGGTTTGGTGGCGGTATGTCAGGTTGTCGAGTTGCTTAACTGGTCAGTGCCCCGTTCATGCCAGGGTGCGACTCTGCTCAGTAACATCATACCCGGCAGTGCGGCGAGCGTGCAGCCGTAAAAAAACAGCTCCCAGCCAATCTGTTCAACAATGAAGCCGGTGCTGGCATTGGCGACGGTTCTCGGAACCGCAGTTAATGCTGTTAACAGCGCCAGTTGCGTGGCAGTGTGGGCGCGGCTGGTGCAGCGGGCGATAAAGGCGATAAAGGCCGCTGCACCCAGGCCTACGCCGAGGTATTCAAAGCCGATAACCAGGGCCAGCAACCAGACCCCTTCACCAACACGGGCCATCAGTGCAAAACCGAGAATGGAGAGCATTTGAACGCCACCGAAAATCCACAATGCCCGGTTAATGCCTATTTTGATCATTAACAGGCCACCGCTGAGGCCGCCAATGATCATCGGCCACAGTGCTGCGTGCTTGGCCACCAGCCCGATTTCCGACAGTTCGAATCCCATGTCTATATAGAAGGGCGTCGCCAGCGCTGTGGCGAGATTGTCACCGAGCTTGTAGAGGAACATAAAGCTCAGTACCAGCAGTGCCTGCGAGGTTCCCTGCCGCTGGAAAAACTCCACAAATGGCTCCGTCACGGCGTCGCGTAGCGACAGGGGCGCGGGCTGTGGGTGTTTGGGTTCGGCAATCGACAGGGTGAATAGAATGGCCACCGACATAAAACCCGCAGTGATCAGAAACACGGTTTCCCAGGGCAGGTAGTCGGCGAGGATCAGCGCGATGGAGCCTGGCACCAGCCCCGCGATGCGGTAGGCGTTAACGTGGAGGGCGTTGCCCAGGCCAAGTTCGGTATCGGGCAGCAGCTCGCGTCGATAGGCATCGATGACAATGTCCTGGGTTGCGCTAAAAAACGCAATGAGCGCACACAGCCAGGCGATAGACCACAGTTCCTCGTCGGTGTCGAAATAGGGTAGACAGGCAATGCTCAACAATAAGGCCAGCTGAGTGGCCAGCATCCAGCCGCGGCGTCGGCCCAGTAATGGCAGCGGGTACCTTTCCAGGAGTGGCGACCAGAAAAACTTCCAGGTGTAGGGCAGGCCGATCAAAGTAAACAGGCCGATTTCCTTCAACCCTACACCCTCGGTACGCAACCAGGCTGGCACCAGGGAAATGAGGATGTACAGGGGCAGCCCGGAAGCGAAACCGGTAAACACACAGATCAGCATGCGGCGGTTGAATACCGTCGCCCACAAAGAAGGGCCAGCCATAATTGCCTCGGTCAGATGAGGCGCTACCTTAAACAAATGTCCGGGAGTGAGCTAGCGGAAAAACGCTTTTCCGTAAGCGCGGCTTGAATTCTGACCATTTAACCCAATTGTCAGAACGAAGACTCGCGATTTTCCACCCGTGGAGCTTGCCATTGCGCTTTCTACTACTGCTTTTTATTATCGTGCCGATTGCCGAAATGTGGCTGCTCATCAAAGTGGGCGGAGTGATCGGTGCCTGGCCGACCATCGGTCTGGTGTTGTTGACAGCTGTGGTTGGGCTGGCGTTGTTGCGTCGCCAGGGCTTCGCCACTTTGATGCGGGGTCAGCAGAAGATGGAGAGTGGTGAAATCCCCGCTCAGGAGATGCTGGAAGGCATTGTACTGGCAGTGTCCGGTGCGCTGTTGCTGACACCGGGGTTTTTTACCGATGCGCTCGGTTTTGCAGGGCTGTTGCCAGCACCGCGACGCTGGCTGGTCGGGCGGCTGATGGGGCGTAATATGGTCAGCGCCTATTATCGGCGCGGATATCGTCAGACGGGTAGCGTCGATCAGGGTTCGTCGCCGAAAGCCCCGCTCGAAGGCGAGTATCGTCGTGAGGACTGATGGTCGAAACCGGTGATATGCGATATTTCAAATAATTGATGGGTCTGCGGAGAGTTTTTTTAACTGGCGGGCCTTGATTTTCTTTTTGGTGCCTCAAGATAGTGGGCAGCTTCGGGGTGTTTCCCGAACACTGGAATTTAATTTTAAGACAGGTGGAGAAAGTTGAGATGAAGATTCGTCCATTGAACGACCGCGTTGTCGTGCGC
>JBFJZC010000162.1:0-6715 GCA_041622295.1 Porticoccaceae bacterium | reverse complement strand
GGGATTTGATTTTAGACTCCTTTGCTGGCTCAGGTACAACTGCAGCAACGGCGCATAAACTTGGTTTGCGCTGGATAACAATAGAGTTGGGCAAACATTGCCATACTCATATTATTCCGCGATTACAGCGAGTAGTAGATGGTTCTGATCAAGACGGTGTATCCAAAGCCGTGAACTGGCAAGGCGGTGGGGGCTTTCGTTATTACAAAGTTGCGCCCTCTTTGCTGGAGCAGGATCACTGGGGCCGCTGGGTGGTGAATAAAGACTACAACCCGGAGATGCTGACCCAGGCCATTTGTAAGCTGGAGAGCTTTACCTATGCGCCCTCCGACACGCTGTTCTGGCAGCAGGGTTATTCCACGGAAACGGATTTCATCTATGTCACCACCCAGACCCTGTCGCAGGAACAATTGCAGGTGTTATCCGATGATGTCGGGCAGGATCGCACCCTGCTGGTTTGTTGCAGCGCCTTTCGCTGCAAGGCGGACCGGTTCGCCAATCTCACTCTGAAAAAAATCCCCAAGATGGAGCTGAGCCGCTGCGAGTGGGGGCATGACGATTACAGCCTGAATGTAGAGAACCTCCCCATGCAGGAGCGAGAGCAATTGCCCGGGCAAGATGATTTGTTCAACGGTGAGGCGGAATAGCATGGAAGCAAGAATTCTCAATGCCATCACTGGTCGGTTAAGCTTGCGTGCACCGCAGGAGGAATCACTGCGTGCACTGGCCACTGCCCTGGATGCCGCCCCGGCCATGCTACGGAAGGAGCGTGATCTGGACAGCCTGCAGAAAGCTTTGTCGGCGGAGTTTCCGTCACTCACGGATTTCGAGCGGGAGTTTCCATCGCTGTGCTTCGCGCTTGCCACCGGAGTGGGTAAAACCCGCTTGATGGGCGCGTTTATCAGCTACCTGCATCTGGCACAAGGCATTCAGAACTTTTTTGTCCTAGCGCCCAACCTCACCATCTATAACAAACTGATTGCCGACTTCACCCCTAATAGCCCCAAGTATGTGTTCAAGGGGATAGCCGAGTTTGCCGCCTACCCACCGGAAATCGTGACTGGCGACAATTATGAGAACGCGGGTACTGGCGGCTTGCTGTCGCCGGTCTCAATCAACATTTTCAATATAGCCAAAATCAATTCCGAGGTGCGTGGTGGCAAAGCGCCGCGCATCAAGCGCCTATGGGAAACAATCGGGGACAGCTATTTCAATTATCTGGCCAACTTGCCCGACCTGGTGATGTTGATGGATGAATCCCATCGCTACCGTGCCAGTGCCGGGGTGCGCTCGCTAAATGAGCTGAACCCGTTAATGGGACTTGAGTTAACCGCCACGCCTTTTACTGAAAGCAACAAAGGACCGGTGCCCTTCAAAAATGTGGTGGTGGATTATCCACTGGCCCGGGCGATGGATGATGGCTTTGTAAAAGAACCTGCGGTGGTCACCCAGCGGAACTTCAACGCTAGCCAGTACAGTGCTGAACAACTGGAGCGTATCAAGCTGGAAGACGGCATTCGCCTGCATGAAGCCACCAAGGTGGAGCTGTTCACCTACGCGAAACAACGGGGCCTGCCGCCGGTAAAACCCTTTATGTTGGTTATCGCGCGCGATACCACGCACGCGGCTCAGCTGTTGGAATTATTGGAGAAGCAACTGTTTGACGCCCGCTATCAGGGCAAGGTGATTCAGGTGGACAGCAGCCGCAGCGGAGCGGCAGAAGAGGATATGGTGGAGCGGTTGCTGGCGGTGGAGAGTTTTGAAGAGCCAACCGAAATTGTGATTCATGTGAATATGCTCAAGGAAGGCTGGGATGTCACTAATCTCTATACCATTGTGCCATTGCGTGCGGCCAATGCGCGCACACTGATCGAGCAATCGATTGGCCGTGGCCTGCGCCTGCCCTATGGCAAGCGCACTGGCGTGGATGCGGTGGACAGATTGAGTATCGTGGCCCACGACCGCTTTCAGGAAATCGTCGACGAGGCCAACAATCCGCAAAATCCACTGCGCCTGAAGCAGTTGATACTCGATGCCGAAGGCGTGGATGCACCTAAAGAGGCCGTGATTGTGAAATCACACCTTGAAACTGCGCTGACCGGGACAGGCGACGAGGCTGGAGAGGCTCCCGGTGACTACCCGGGCAGGGGTGAAAAGCTGACCTTTGGCAGCGACCGGGAAAGACAGGTTGCGGATATTACCTGGAAGGTGATTCAAAGCTACCAGCACAAGCCGGCGGAGGCGCCGACCTCCGCGCAGTTGTCAAACCCCGTAGTGCAGGCAGCAATTACTCAGGCAGTGCAGGAACAACTCACTGGGGAGCAGCAATCTCTGTTGGCAGAAGTAGAGCAAACCGATGTCGCTGCAGTCGTGTCCAAAGTTACCCAATTGATGGTGGGGCAAACCATTGATATCCCCCGTATTGTGGTGATGCCCACCGGCGATATCAGCTACGGTTATCACCCCTTCACCTTAGAGCTGGATCAGTTGAATCTACAGCCTTCCAACAGGGAACTGATATCCCAAAGCCTGCAAACCAATCAGCAGATTTCTATTTCATCGACGCCACGAAAAAAGTATCAGCGGCTTGAGGATTATATTGTCGAGCATCTGGTGGACAAGGATGACATCGCCTATGACGAACATGCTGATCTGATTTATACATTGGCAGGGCAGGCGGTGGCCTGGTTCAGTGAGGTAAAAGCGTACTCCGAGGACGAACTGCACAATATCTTTTTCGGCTACGGCAAACTATTGGCCGACAATATTCACGCCCAGATGGCCGCCCATTACTGGGAGAAGGCCACCGGTTATGAAGTAAAGGTCAGCGCTGGCTTTACACCGCTAAAAGAAGCCGCTTATACCAAAGCCAAAGATCAGCCTATTCACAGTTACCGGGATACCGTGACCGAGGTCGGCAAAATCAAGCAGATGCTGTTTAGCGGCTTTGTAAAGTGCCTGTATCCGTTACAAAAGTTCGATTCCGATACTGAACGGCGCTTCGCGATTATTCTGGAGCGAGACAGTCTGAAGTGGTTCAAGCCGGTGATTGGCCAGTTCCAGATTGTGTACAAGGATGGCGTGGAGCACCGCCAGTATCAGCCGGATTTTGTCGCCGAGTTGGACGATGAAATCCTGATGGTGGAGACAAAGGCGCGTAATGATCTCAACGATGCCGTAGTTCAGGCGAAAGCGGAGGCTGCACGGGAATGGTGCGTAAATGCCAGTGACTATTTGCGCGCCCATGGCGGAAAACGCTGGCGGTATTTACTTATACCCCATGATGAAGTCGTAGAGAACAGAGCCCTGCCAGATTTTTGAAAACAACCAGGCGTATTTGGTGAACACCGGCGTGGTTACACTGGAACCACGCTTTCAGACCAGTCCCGGCGTGTACACTCGCCCAAGTCACTAGCGAGCGCAGCGGGTAGTGACGTGGGCAGCGCGAGATTAGGCACCCATTCCCCCGTAGCCTTTAATTTTTTCTTTCGCAAAGACTGTTTCCAGTGGCAACGGTATTCGGTGAGCCGGTTTTAGCGGGTTTGCGCCGACCAATGCACCCTCACAGGATAGGCTTCTCTACCTCGAGGAGATCAGAGGTCATTGGCGCAGACCCCTCCAGCGCCAAAACCACTCCAGTTTCGGGCTGAATTCTCTGTGACACCCGTATTACGGGTTCGTATAGTAGACCCACTTGTCGCTGCCACTGCGCTTAAAGTGGTAAGGAGGACCCCACCTTGCGAAAGCGAACGGGGTAGGTCGAATCTGGTTGTTTTGGAATCTGCCGAACGCGTCGCTCAGGGCTAGTTTTGACGCAGCGGTCAGTCATGACCGAGTCCATCTTCGAACCATCACGGTGCCGCATCTTCCGGGTACCGCTCCTCCAAATCCCTCCCGCTTGTTACGGGGATCTGTTCCATAACCACTGTTGATAGCCGGGCAATCTTGCCCTGGATCTTTGACAGTTTCTTCAACCCAGCAATCGCACTGGCGGTCAGTACGCTCTGCTCAACTTAAAAAGGAGAAATCCATCACCAGCCTTTGGCTGGATAACCGTTGGTTTGCACGGGCCAGTTTTCTTGCGAAAACACACCGTGCTGTCTATGGCCAGACACATTCAGGTCAACCGGGATTGGTGTCCCGTGATCGTACTGCTTCGGCAGACCTGCGCAGCAATGTTGCCAGGTGGTCAGAAATACTCACCTACGGATGAAACACTATGCGAGACCTGAACTACCAACTGAAATTGTTATGCAAACACAGCCACGAAGGCAGCTTCGAAACTCGGGTGGGCCGGGAGCGCCAGTTGAGCGCTATCGCCAACCAGCTGCACGACCTCGGATTTAGACAACTGAAAGCCACGTCGATTAAGCAAAAGCACGTCCAGTCTCTGGTGGATCTTTGGCTCAAACAAAACCTCTCCCCCGGTACCATCAAGAACCGGATGAGCTGTTTGCGCTGGTGGGCGGAGAAAGTGAACAAACGGGCTGTAGTAGCCGGCAGTAACGATTTCTATGGCATACCGGACCGGCAGTTTGTGTCCGAGCAGAGCAAGGCGAAAGACCTGGCCGAGGAGCAGCTCGCTCAGGTCAAGGATGAACACGTTCGCATGAGCCTGCGCCTGCAACAGGCCTTTGGGTTAAGGCGGGAAGAAGCCCTAAAGATCCAGCCCCGTTGGGCGGACCGGGGCAAGCTCCTGCATCTCAAGGCCAGCTGGACCAAAGGCGGTCGGGAACGCACGGTGCCCATTCGCACCATAGAGCAGCGAGCTTTGCTGGAACAGGCTAAACAACTGGCCGGGTTGGGGTCTCTGATCCCCGGTGGCCGGCAGTACATCGAACAGCTCAGAATCTACGAGCGCCACACTGCCAATGCCGGGTTATCGAAAATGCATGGCCTGCGCCACGCCTATGCCCAGCAACGCTACCAAGAACTCACGGGCTGGCCATCGCCCCATGCGGGTGGGCCTTCCAAAGCAAAACTCAGCAACGCTCAAAGACGAAGGGATCATGAGGCCCGCCTGACGATAAGCAAAGAGCTGGGCCATGTCAGAGAGCAGATCACTGCTGTCTATTTAGGGCGGTGAGAGATGACTTCGATTCTTCCACGATTTATTCGTTTGCGTGATGCCCCCGGCTACTTGGGAATGGACAAGAACCGATTCAACCGGGAGGTTCGGATAAGCCTCACGGAGATTCCCATCGGTAAGCAGGGCATTGCCTTTGATCGGCTTGAAATGGACGCCTGGGCGGAGCAATATATAAAACGCTGTGGGTGTTCGCCAAAGCACAAAGGAGATTTCCTATGTCAAAGCGAATCCCGGGCCTCTACAAGAGAGGCACCCAGGGCATCTGGCACATTGATAAATGCGTCAGGGGGTATGGCCGATTTCACGAGAGCACTGGCACAAGTGAGCTCGCGGAGGCGGAAAGGTACCTGATTCGACGATTGGAAGAGATGCGTAATGCGAGTGTTTACGGCATTCGAGTGGAGCGTTCTTTTCGGCAAGCGGCTACCAAGTTTTTGCTGGATTACCAGCATAAGCGCAGTATTGGCCGTTATGCACAATCCCTGAAAATTCTGGACCCGCATATAGGTGATCTGCCTTTGCGCGGTGTCCATCAGGGCACGCTGGAGTTGTTTATTCGGCATCGTCGTAAGCAGGGTATGCGAGCCAACACCATCAACCGTGATCTGGCGGTGGTGCGGCGAATTCTGACGCTTGCCGCCCGATTATGGCGGGATGAGTCGGGTTTGACCTGGCTTGAGACTGCCCCTTTGCTGCAGTTGCTCGACTGTGACGATGCCCGAAAGCCATATCCCCTATCGTGGGAAGAGCAGGCGAGGTTGTTTGCGCGCTTGCCGGAACACTTAAGGGAAATGGTCTTGTTCAAGGTCAATACTGGAACGCGGGAGCAGGAAGTGACTTGTTTGCAGTGGAGTTGGGAAGTATCAATTCCTGAGCTGAAAACCAGTGTGTTTGTTGTCCCCGGTAATGGCGTTAAAAATGGTGAAGATCGATTGGTGGTGATGAATGCTGAGGCGCGAGCGGTGATCAATCGTCAGCGCGGCAAGAGTTCAGAACATGTGTTCACCTACTCAAAGGGTAAGCCTGTTGATCGTATCAATACTAAGGCTTGGCGCCGTGCCCGAGAGGAGGCTGGTTTGGCGCAAGTGCGGGTACATGATTTGAAGCATACGTTCGGTCGCCGGTTGCGGGCCAAAGGCGTCAGTCATGAAACCCGGCAAGTCCTGCTGGGCCATAAAAATGGCCAGATCACCACGCATTACTCCGCTGCAGAAATTGGGGAACTGATAGACGCGGTGGAGAAAGTGAGCTGGTCGGGTAGTTCAGCGCCGACGCTAACGTTGATCAAAAATGAAAACTCCCGCAAATCTCCCGCAGTTGGGAGACGGGAAAACGTAAAATTGGTTTGATCTATCTGTAAGTTACTGTTTTTGAAAGGAAATTATGGTAGCTACGGGCGGACTTGAACCGCCGACACCAGCATTATGAATGCTGTGCTCTAACCAGCTGAGCTACGTAGCCACAAAGTCTGTCGATCCTGAAAGGCCGCGAATTTTGGCGATTTACGGCTTTGTTGTCAAGGTGCAGGGGTGTTTGCCAGTCGGGGCTGGCGCTACGGCGTGGTGCGGGCACTTTCTTTTGCTGCGGATGTTGCGGACTTGGCGGTGGGTTGATGTTTTTGCAGGG
>JBFJZC010000161.1:0-6766 GCA_041622295.1 Porticoccaceae bacterium | reverse complement strand
ATTGACGGGTCTGTTCGTGGCCGTCTGGCCAAGCTCGCCGAAGCATTAAATTCGTAGGGTCGAGGAATCGAGAATGCAGCAACTGAATCCATCCGAAATCAGTGAGATCATCAAGCAGCGAATTAGCAATCTTGAGATTCGCACCGAAGCACAAAACGAAGGCACGATTGTCTCTGTGTCTGACGGTATTGTGCGTATCCATGGTCTCGCCGACGTGATGTATGGCGAGATGATTGAATTTGACGGCGGCCTGTATGGTATGGCGCTGAACCTGGAGCGGGACTCGGTGGGTGCCGTGGTACTCGGCGACTACCAGGCGTTGGCGGAGGGCAATAAAGCCCGCTGCACCGGTCGTATTCTGGAGGTGCCGATTGGCCCTGAGCTAGAAGGGCGAGTCGTCGATGCACTGGGTAACCCCATTGACGGTCGCGGGGCTATCGAAGCCAGGTTGACCGATGCCATTGAAAAGGTGGCGCCGGGCGTTATTGAGCGTCAATCCGTTGATCAGCCGGTGCAGACAGGCCTCAAGGCCATTGATGCCATGGTGCCGGTCGGCCGCGGCCAGCGCGAGCTGATCATTGGCGATCGCCAGATCGGTAAAACCGCCATTGCCATTGATGCCATCATTAATCAGAAAGGCACGGGCGTTAAATGCGTCTATGTGGCAATTGGTCAAAAAGCATCGACGGTAGCCAATGTCGTACGTAAGCTTGAAGAGCATGGTGCGATGGCGCACACGATCGTTGTTGCGGCCACGGCTTCTGACCCGGCAGCAATGCAGTTTTTGGCGCCTTATGCGGGTTGTACGATGGGTGAGTATTACCGTGACCGTGGTCAGGATGCCTTGATTGTCTATGATGACTTAACCAAGCAAGCCTGGGCTTATCGGCAAATTTCACTGTTGCTGCGCCGTCCGCCTGGCCGGGAAGCGTACCCAGGCGATGTTTTCTACCTGCACTCGCGGCTGCTGGAGCGCTCTGCACGCGTCAATGTAAATTATGTTGAAAAGTTCACTAACGGGGAAGTGAAGGGCAAGACGGGCTCACTTACGGCATTGCCGATCATCGAAACACAGGCCGGGGACGTTTCTGCCTTTGTGCCTACCAACGTTATTTCTATTACCGATGGCCAGATTTTCGTTGAGACCGATCTTTTTAACTCCGGCATTCGCCCGGCCATGAACGCAGGTTTGTCCGTGTCCCGCGTCGGTGGTTCCGCGCAAACCAAAATTATCAAAAAGCTCGGTGGTGGTATTCGTCTGGCTCTCGCGCAATATCGGGAGTTGGCGGCATTCTCCCAGTTCGCTTCTGATCTGGATGAAGCCACACGCGCTCAGCTTGAACACGGGCAGAGGGTCACGGAGTTAATGAAACAGGATCAATACTCGCCCATGAGCGTTGCGGAAATGGGTGTCGTGCTGTACGCGGCAAACGAAGGTTATTTGAAAGAGGTGCCGGTAGCCAAAATCGGCGATTTTGAGTCGGCCCTTCTGTCGTACATGAATACAGAGCACAAAGAGTTGATTGCCCAGGTGAATGAAAACGGTGGCTGGAACGATGATATCGAGGCGAGCTTCAAGGCTGCGCTGAACAAATTTGCCGCCAGTCAGACCTGGTGATTACGGGGACACCTTCAGGGCACACTGAAACCTCGGGATATAACAGGTAATCGTTTATGGCCATCGGCAGAGAAGTAAAAACAAAGATCAATAGTGTCAAAAGTACGCAGAAGATCACCAGTGCTATGGAGATGGTAGCCGCCAGTAAAATGCGCCGTGCGCAGGATCGCATGTCTCTGGGCAAGCCCTACGCGGTGCGCATTCGCAGTGTTATTGGGCACATAGCCAACGCGTCTCCGGAATATCGCCACAAATATCTTGAAGAGCGCACAGTGAAGCGAGTAGCTTTCATTTTAGTCTCAACAGATCGCGGCTTGTGTGGCGGTTTGAACATCAATTTATTTAAAACAGTTATCAAGAACATGAAAGAGTTGGCTGACCAGGGTGTCGAGGTCGACCTTTGTACGATTGGTAGCAAGGGCGCGGCGTTTTTTGGCAGTGTTGGCGCCAATCTTGTGGCAACCGTGCGTGACATGGGTGATAAGCCGGTGGCGGCGGAGTTGATTGGTAGCGTCAAGGTAATACTGGACGCTTTTGATGAAGGCCGTATTGACAAACTGTTTCTGGTGTCCAATGACTTTGTGAACACCATGACGCAAAAACCACAGGTGGAGCAGCTTTTGCCGCTGCCCCCATCTCAGGAAGAAGGCCTGAAGCACTACTGGGATTATATCTACGAGCCAGAGGCAAAAGATTTGCTAGATGGCTTATTGACGCGCTATGTGGAGTCTCAGGTGTATCAGGGTGTCATCGAAAATAAAGCCTGTGAACAGGCTGCACGGATGGTGGCCATGAAAAATGCCACCGAGAATGCGGGCACACTGATCGAAGAACTGGAGTTGTTGTACAACAAGGCGAGACAGGCGGCTATCACCCAGGAATTGTCAGAGATCGTCAGCGGTGCAGCTGCTGTATAAGCAGTGTGGCACAGCGCAGTGGTCAGTTAACAGAATAGACGCGAACGCGAAGAGGAACCGGAAATGAGTAGCGGACAAATCGTACAAATTATTGGCGCGGTTATCGACGTGGAGTTTCCACGGGATATGGTACCGAATATTTACGATGCGCTGATAGTTGAGGGCAAAGGCCTGACACTGGAGGTTCAGCAGCAACTGGGTGATGGCGTTGTGCGAACCATCGCTATGGGCGCCTCCGAAGGCGTTAGTCGGGGCCTGAGCGTCAGCAACACCGGCGGGGCAATTTGTGTGCCGGTTGGTCAGGGCACGCTGGGTCGGATCATGGACGTGTTGGGCAAGCCCATCGACGAAGCCGGTGAAGTGGTTGCCGAAAAATACATGCCTATTCATCGCAAGGCGCCTAAATACGCCGAGCAGTCGTCAGCCATTGAGCTGCTTGAAACCGGCATCAAGGTAATCGACCTAATTATGCCCATCGCCAAGGGTGGCAAGATTGGTCTGTTTGGTGGCGCCGGTGTGGGTAAGACGGTGACGTTGATGGAGTTGATTCGGAACATCGCCATGGAACACTCCGGGTTTTCCGTGTTTGCGGGAGTGGGTGAACGCACCCGGGAAGGTAACGACTTTTATCATGAAATGAAGGAATCCAGCGTACTGGATAAAGTGGCTCTGGTGTACGGGCAGATGAACGAGCCCCCCGGAAACCGATTACGCGTAGCACTCAGCGGTCTCACCATGGCAGAGCACTTTCGTGATGAAGGACGAGATGTGCTGATGTTTGTTGACAATATTTACCGTTATACGCTGGCCGGTACGGAAGTATCGGCACTGCTGGGCCGAATGCCATCAGCGGTTGGCTACCAGCCGACGTTGGCTGAGGAAATGGGTGTGCTTCAGGAGCGTATTACGTCTACCAAAACGGGATCAATCACGTCGTTTCAGGCGGTTTACGTGCCGGCGGACGACCTGACTGACCCTTCACCTGCGACGACCTTTGCTCACCTTGACGCGACACTGGTGTTGTCTCGACAGATTGCCGAGCTGGGTATTTACCCGGCGGTTGACCCCCTTGACTCGACTTCGCGCCTGCTGGATCCCCTGGTTATTGGCCAGGATCACTACGACACCGCGCGGGGCGTCCAGTCGGTCCTGCAGCGTTACAAAGAGTTACGGGATATTATCGCTATTCTCGGTATGGACGAGCTGTCAGAAGACGACAAACTGATTGTAGCCCGGGCGCGGAAAATTCAGCGTTTTCTGTCCCAGCCATTCTTTGTTGCCGAGGTATTTACTGGCAGTTCTGGCAAATACGTATCGATGAAGGAAACGATTAACAGCTTTAAGGGAATTCTAGACGGCGAATATGACTATTTGCCAGAGCAGGCCTTTTACATGGTTGGCTCCATTGAAGAGGCTGTCGAAAAAGGTAAGAAAAGCTAGCGCGGATTGATATTATACGAGCCGAGAGTAAGTACTAATGGCCATGACGATACATTGCGATATTGTAAGTGCGGAGGAAGCGCTGTTTTCCGGTCTGGTGGAGATGATTATCGCCACCGGAACCCTGGGAGAGCTGGGTGTAACCTATGGTCATGCGCCCTTGCTAACAAGGCTGAAGCCGGGCGCTTTGCGGTTGATCAAAGATAATGGCGAAGAAGAGGTTTTCTACCTGTCCGGTGGGTTTCTGGAAGTGCAGCCGGGTGTGGTTTCTATTCTTGCCGATACGGCGTTGCGGGCCGACAGCATCGATGAAGCGGCTGCGCTGGAAGCCAAAAAGCAGGCTGAACTGGATATGCAGAACCAGACTGGAGAAATGGACTACACGCTCGCTGCATCTCGTCTGGCAGAGGCGGCGGCGCAGTTACGCACCATTGAGGAGCTGCGTAAGCGCGCTCGTTCTATGGGGTGAACCAGATACAACGACGGCGATACAAAAGCGATGCTGGCGAGATAAGTGGTAGCAAGCGATTGGTAAAAAAGGGCAGCCTAAGCTGCCTTTTTTTGTGGTTGCTGTCCAGACCAGGTATTTCCCTGAGTAATTGGTTTGTTGGTTTATAATTCTTGCTCGAATCAATAGAGTAAACGTTGGACGCGGAGGGAAGCCGATGGCTATTGACGTGATAGTGCTTGCTGCCGGTCAGGGCACAAGGATGCAATCGCAGTTACCAAAAGTAATGCATCAACTTGCCGGCAAGCCGTTATTGGCGCATGTCCTTGATACGGCCAGGCAGCTGAACGATGTACAGATAACCGTGGTCGTTGGGCATGGTGCGGCGCATGTCACCAATTATTTTGTTGACGCAGGGCTGAAGTGGTCAGAACAAAGCGAGCAACTGGGTACCGGCCATGCCGTCGCGCAGGCCTTGCCCCACCTCCGTAGCGACAGCCAGACCCTGATACTTTATGGCGATGTGCCACTCATCGCGCTGGCAACCCTGGAAACATTGCTTACCAACACCGCAGCAGGCGAGCTGGGTTTGTTGACAGTTGAGCTGCCTAATCCCCTGGGATACGGTCGCATCGTGCGCAACAAAAATGGTGCCGTGACGGCGATCGTTGAACAAAAGGACGCCGATGCACAGCAATTACAGATTAGAGAAATAAACACAGGCGTCATGTGTTTATCGAGCAATGATTTACGGGCCTGGATTCCGGAAATTGGTTGTGACAACGCGCAAAGCGAATATTATTTAACGGATATTATTGCCCTTGCCAAAGGCCGCGGTCGAGTCATTAAAACCTGTTGTCCCGACGCTCATCACGAGGTGGAGGGTATCAATACGCGCGCGCAACTGGCCGCTCTGGAGCGGGTTTATCAGGGACGTGTGGCCAACCAACTGATGAATGCTGGCGTGGGCTTTGCTGACCCGCAGCGCTTTGACTGTCGCGGTAATTTAACCAGCGGGACAGATGTGTTTATCGACGTAAACTGTGTCTTCCAGGGCGAAGTTCGGCTTGGTAACGGCGTACAAATTGGCCCCAACTGTGTCATTGCGGATGCCTGTATTGGGGACGATGCAGTGATCAAGGCAAACTCGGTGATAGAGGGCCCAGTAAAGATTGGCAAGCGGGTACAGATAGGCCCTTTTGCGCGTCTTCGGGAGGGTACCGACCTGGCCGATGATGTCCGCATCGGCAACTTTGTTGAAACAAAAAAGGCCCGGCTCGGGTTGGGTAGCAAGGCCAATCATCTCAGCTACCTGGGTGACACGGACATTGGTGAGGGGGTCAATATTGGCGCTGGCACCATTACCTGTAACTATGATGGCGTCAACAAGCATCGAACCACTATTGGGGATGGCGCATTCATCGGCTCCAACGCCTCGTTGGTGGCGCCGATTTCAATAGGTGAAAATGCAACTGTTGGCGCTGGCTCTACGGTGACCAGGGAAGTGCCGCCAGCAAACCTTGCTATCGCCCGTGGAAAACAGCGCAACATCGATGGCTGGAAGCGGCCGATTAAAAAGTGAACATCTGAAGGAATAGCGATATGTGTGGAATAGTGGGGGCTGCCGCTCAGCGCAACGTAGCGGGGATATTATTAGAAGGTCTGAAAAGGCTGGAATATCGCGGTTACGATTCTGCTGGTATCGCCATACTGGGCGCGACCGATACGATCCAGTGCATCAAGCGCGCAGGCAAGGTGGCAGAGCTTGAGCACAGCATGGGTCAACAGGCGGCACCAGGCACCGTTGGCATCGCCCACACGCGTTGGGCCACGCACGGCGTGCCCAACGAGACTAATGCGCATCCACATTTATCAGGCGATATCGCGCTGGTTCACAATGGCATCATTGAAAACCATGACGCGCTGCGTGAGGAGTTGCAGGCGGCTGGTTACCGTTTTGTCTCGGCCACGGATACCGAGGTCGTCGCTCACCTGATTAGCTTTTATCGGTTGAGTACAGAGGATCTGCAAACGGCGGTGCGCCAGGCCCTCGCTCGCCTGGAAGGCGCCTACGCCCTGGCGGTGCTCGATGCCCGGCAACCGGATGTTCTTATTGGCGCGCGGCACGGTAGTCCTTTGGTGCTCGGTGTGGGTATCGAAGAAAATTTCATCGCGTCGGATCCACTGGCACTGCGTCAGGTCACGGACCGCTTTATGTACCTGGCCGATGGCGATCTGGTCGAGGTGCGTGCCGGAGGGTATCAAGTGTTTGATGCGATGGGTCGGCCAGCGACGCGGGAAATTGTTACCCTGGCCGACGGCGCTGATCAGGCTGACAAGGAT
>JBFJZC010000160.1:0-6769 GCA_041622295.1 Porticoccaceae bacterium | reverse complement strand
TTTCGCGAGCACAATATTTCGATCGCTTTCCCGCAGCGGGATATTCATGTCGACGGCGCCATTACGATCACGCGTCCAGTCGCCCCTGCTGGCCACGAAGCGCCGACGGGTGAACTAGAACCAGTGCTTTCGTTTCAGGACCACGACAGTAAAAGTCACGCTCGATAACGTTACCCCGGCGACCACCCAGAAGGCGCTGGGGCTTTCAGTGCCGGGTAAACCCGCTACGTTCATGCCAAACACGCCGGTGAGAAAGGTGATAGGCAAGAAAATCACTGAAATAATAGCCAGCACATACATGCGTGCGTTTTGCTGCTCCATGATGCTGTTGAGCAGTTCTTCCTGGAGCACCAGCGCCTGTTCGCGCACCAGGTCGAGATCTTCCACGTAGCGAACGATGCGGTCGGATTGCTCACGGATAGTGTGAGCGTGGTCCTCATCCATGACCTGCAGCGCCTGCCTGAACAGCACTTCCAGCGCTTCCCGTTGTGGCGCCAGGTAACGGCGGACGGTGGCTGTTTGTCGCCGCAGCGCGGCTACCTGGGAGCGCACACCCGCCAGTCGGCTTGTTTCGGCATTTTCCTCGAAAGCCGCGACTCGGTCCTGCAGGACATCGACAAACTCTGCAATTCTATCCGCCAGATTCTCGATAATCTGTACGACCAGCTCGGAGATGTTTTTGGGGCCTCGGCCTTCAAGCAGGCTTTCACGAACATCCTGTACCGAAAACAAACGTCGCTGGCGGACGGTAATCAGCCGTGTCGGTTCAATCCACAGGCGCAGGGAGACCATATCTTCTGGAACGGCTCCGGGGTTAACGTTGACGGCCCGTAGCGCCACGAGAATGCCATCTTCCATGACAACCGTTCTGGGGCGCGTGTCACTGCGAGTCAGGCTATCAATCAGGCCGTCATCGAGGCCAAGTGAGGCCAGGGATTGCGCGGCCGAACGTTCAGAGTAATCGAGGTGGAACCATTGATGAGCAGTGTCGTCAGTTTCGGCGGTGACATCCTGGCAGCCGCCCTTACCGTCCATCGCGTAGGCGAAGACGAAATGCGGCGCCAGGTTTGGCGCTTCACCGGGGTTCTCTTCGAGCAAAGACATAAGCCGTTCATTCCTGATAACAGGTTCGGTTCAATAATGCCTCTTATCGCAGAAAATCACTACCCGCGAAATTCCCCGGGTAGTAATTGTTGGTGGGTCGCTGGGCTAAGTCATCGGCATCTGTCTTGCCGAGTGCGCAGGGGAATAAGGTTGGGGTCGAAAACCTAATCGACCCAGCGATCCATAATTTTGCTGGCCAGGATGTCACCGCACACATTGATAGCGGTTCTGCTCATGTCGAGAATTCTGTCGACACCGATGATCAGTGCGATACCGGTTACGGGAATGCCAACGGTTTTCAGCACCATGGCAAGGATAATGATACCCACCCCCGGCGTTGCCGGTGAGCCGATGGACGCGCCGACGGCCATCAGGACTATCAGTACGATGCCGCCGACACTGAGATCCACGCCAAATACCTGGGCCAGGAAAACCGTTGCCGCCCCCTGATACAGAGCGGTGCCATTCATGTTGATGGTGGTGCCAAGCGGGATCACAAACTGGGCGATTGTCTGGCGAACACCCAGTTTTTCGATGGCTGTTTTAATGGATAGCGGCATAACGGCAGCGGAACTGGACGTGGAAAATGCCAGCAACATCACTTCACGCACCGCGCTCAAAAAGCGCCACGGACCGATGCCGGTGAGGACGAGGGCCAGCAGCAGGTAGATCATTAACATCAATAGGAGACCGCCCAGCACGGTGCCTACGTAGGCACCCATGCCGATCAGCGCGTTAAAGCCGATCTTCGCGGTCAGTTGCGCGATCAACCCGAATACTGCAAAGGGTGCGAGACGCATGGCCCAACGAACCACCGTCATACACACTTCTTGCAGGGAGCCCAGTACCTCAAGCAGGGGTTTGGATTTGCCGGGTGCCAGGGTGAGCAGGGCAACGCCAAAAATCATCGCGAAGAGCAGGACCTGTAACATCTGTCCCTCGACCATGGAGCTGAGCGGGTTACTGGGTAGCAGCAGTAGGACTTTGTTGGGTAGCTCGGCGATTGAAGGCACTTGCGCCGATTGCGGGATGGTGTGCAAGGCGCTGCCGAGGTCCTGTTGTAGCAGGGTTTTATCGATTAGGTCGCCGGGTTTGATCAGATAGGCCATGCCGATACCGATGGCTGTTGCCACTGCCGTGGTAACCACAAAAAACAACACTGACTTCAGACCCATTTGTTTGAGCTGCTGGATGTTTTCGCTGGCAGCGAGGCCCATGACGATCGAGGCAAAAACCAGGGGAATCACAATCATCTGTACCAGCGTCAAAAAAAGCTGTCCGGGGAATGCCAGCCAGTTACCCACCACGGTCGCGGTATCCGGGTTTAGCCACCCCGTAGTCGGACCAAGCGCTACGCCGGTAACGATACCTGCAGCCATGCCGACAAGTACTTTTATCCACAGATGTGCATTGGCAAGAGCCGTCAGGTGGTGATGTATATTCCTGATTAACGGCGGTTCATCAGGGGGTTCAACATTGCTGTTTGAATGGTTCATGGCAGGCAGTTATACCGGTTTGCTTTGACGTAGTTTATCGAAATTATAGTGATCGTATTGGCGAACGGGGGGCATGGCGAATTTAATTGCGAAGTATTTGATGTGTCAGTCGTTTAGTGAAGTTCGCGAGGCCAGCAAAAGGGATTTTGTGGAAAGAGTGATTATCAAAAAACAGCTTTTTTAAGGCTGTTTTCCGTCGGCTGTTGATGCAGACGGTGTGCGACAAACATTGACTACTTACAACGATCCCAGTATGTTGCAAGGTCACCACTTTGCTAGCTGGCGGGATGAAATATTTAAGTTTACGTGTGTCTGGCGCAATCGCGATGGTGTCTGCTGACCTAACCACAAGGACGCCATGTCGCTGATTGCTGTTGGCTGGCGAGAGTGGTTGTCACTGCCCGATCTGGGTTTGCCGAGTATCAAAGCGAAGATTGATACCGGTGCTAAAACGTCCTGTTTGCATGCTTTCTCTGTGATACCCGTTTCTCGACAGGGCAGCCCCTGGATACGCTTTGGGATGCATCCCCATCAACGTAATGCCCGCGAAGAAGTGTTCTGCGAGGCTGAAATCATTGACGAACGTATGGTTACTGATTCCGGAGGGCACCGGGAAAAGCGTTTTGTCATTGCCACCCGTCTGGTGCTGCCCGAGGTGAGCTGGCCGATCGAGCTGACGTTGACCAATCGGGACTCAATGCGATTTCGCCTGTTACTGGGTCGGTCGGCAATGAAAGGCCGCATGATGGTAGTGCCGGATAAATCCTACCTGCTGGGACGACCTGTGGCTTTTCCTGCGGTGAAAAAAAAGCGGTCACAGCTGTAACCGGGGTGATTGTAAATTTATGCGCGTAGCAAGGAGTTCATTATGAAAATTGGCATTTTATCCCGTAATAAGAAGCTTTATTCGACGCGGCGTCTAGTCGAGGCTTGCGAGCAGCGCGGACACGAAGCGCGGGTTATCGATACGTTGCGCTGCTACATGAATATGAATTCTGTCAAGCCTGAAATTCATTATCGGGGCGAACTGTTGACGGAATATGACGCGGTTATCCCCCGCATCGGCGCCTCCATCACTTTTTATGGCGCGGCGGTGGTGCGGCAGTTCGAAATGATGGGTGTATTTCCGGTAAACGAATCGGTGGCGATAAATCGGTCGCGGGACAAACTTCGATCGTTGCAACTTATGTCTCGTCGGGGTATCGGTTTGCCCAATACCGGTTTTGCTCATTCACCGGATGATGTTCAGGATCTCATCAAAATGGTGGGCGGCACGCCACTGGTTATCAAGCTGCTTGAGGGCACCCAGGGTATCGGGGTGGTGCTGGCGGAAACAAAAAAGGCTGCCGAAAGCGTGATCGAAGCGTTTATGGGCCTCAGTGCAAACATTCTGGTACAGGAATTCATTAAGGAAGCGGGTGGTGCCGATATCCGTTGCCTGGTGATTGGTGATCGGGTTGTTGCGGCTATGAAGCGACAGGCTCCAGAAGGGGAGTTTCGCTCTAACCTGCACCGTGGTGGTAAAGCCGAATTGGTCAAGATCACGCCCAAGGAGCGCGCCACGGCGGTCAAGGCCGCTAATGCGATGGGGCTCAACGTAGCCGGTGTCGATCTACTGCGCTCGGAGCGGGGTCCGCTGGTGATGGAAGTGAATTCATCGCCAGGTCTGGAAGGTATTGAAAAAGCGACGGGTAAAAATATTGCGGGCCTGATTATTGAATTTATTGAAAAGAACGCACGCCCCAACAAAACCCGCACCCGGGGCAAAGGTTAGTGCCGCCACACCAACAAGCCCTGATTATTAATGGCGTTGTTATTGAACGCGATTGCCGCGTCACCATTGACCTGCCGGTGGGCCGTCTGTACACGCACACTCCGATGTCAATGCCGGTGCAAATTGTCAGCGGAAAAAAGGAAGGCCCGCGCCTGTTTATTTGCGCGGCCATTCATGGGGACGAAATCAATGGCGTGGAAATTATTCGACGCGTGCTTAAGCTGCCGGCTTTAAAACGGTTGTCTGGCACCGTCGTCGCGGTGCCTATCGTAAATTTACACGGCTTCATCAATCATTCCCGTTACCTGCCCGATCGACGAGATCTCAACCGCTCGTTTCCAGGAACAGAAAAAGGCTCCCTTGCTGGCCGCATAGCGTATTTATTCATGGCGCAAATCGTCAATCAGTGTACCCACGGCATTGATCTTCATACCGGTGCTATCCATCGCGGTAATCTGCCGCAGGTAAGGGCCAATATGGATGACCCCGAAACCGAACGACTGGCCCGGGCATTCAATGTTCCGGTTATTATTTCAGCGACCTTACGTGATGGATCTCTGCGCGAGTCGGCGGCGGATCAGGGCATGCCAATGTTGTTATACGAAGCCGGTGAAGCACTGCGTTTTGACGAAATTGGGATACGGGCGGGCGTTAACGGCATTATCAATGTGCTGCGGGAACTAAAAATGTTACCAGCTGCCAGAGGCAAGCCGGTTCGCCACACGGAGCCGGTTGTGGCGCGATCGAGCAGTTGGGTGCGGGCACCGGAAAGCGGGATTTTGCGGGCCGTTATGCCGCTCGGCGGACATGTTAAAAAAGACCAGTTGCTGGGTATAGTGGCAGACCCATTTGGTGAGCGGGAAGTTCAGCTGACGTCGCCATACGACGGTATTGTTATAGGACGAACCAATTTGCCGCTGGTTAATGAGGGCGATGCCCTGTTTCATATTGCTCGCTTTGAGCGAGTGGCGGAAGTGGCGACTAAAGTTGAGGAGTTTCAGGAGGAACACCTCGCTGAAATTGCCGGAATGCTGGAAGAAGAAGGCCCGATCGTCTGATGACATCTGCGGCTACGGATTGCACTTACGGATTGCACTGTGACTGCAAGATTACATCTCTTCATCGAGGGCGTCAGATCTATCCGAGCCCAGTGGAGCAGTATGCTGGCGTTGGCATTATTTTCTTAGTTGGTGTTGTTTCGTTATAGGGGCAGGGGACACCGCGATTTTTCTTGAACACCTGCATTGTCGACTATTTATCCATGCCTGAACCGAAGCCAGTCGTAAAACAAATGGGGATGAAGCGCAGCTACGTGTTAGCTGCGGTTATCGCTATGCTTTTGACCGCCGCGCCGCCATGCCTAAGTGATACGGTCACGGTGGACATAGAGGGCCTGGCTGGCGCTCAACTCAACAATGCCCGCAAGTATTTGAGTCTCTGGCGAGACCGGAAGCGCGAAAAACTTGACGCCCGGCGTATTCGTATTCTGCATAGCAAAGCTGCCGAGCAACTTAAACTCTCGCTAGAGGCATATGGCTATTTTCGTGCGGAAGTGGTCGCCACCCTGACTCAGGACGGCGACCACTGGCGGGCATTCTACAGGGTCAAACCAGGTGACCCGGTAACCATCAGGAACGCAAAAATAGCGCTCGCCGGTGAGGGACAGATCGATCCGGCACTTTTGCCACTGGCAACAGGTCATGAGTTTACGGTCGGCGTTCCGCTTGATCAGGTCGCTTATGAAACATACAAAAACACACTGCTGAGTAAGGCTCATAATCTCGGCTATCTGGACGCAGGCTTTACCGTGCATCGTGTGGATATATCGCGGGACCCCTACTACGCAGACATCGACCTCGTACTCGATACAGGATCGAGGTATTTCTTCGGCGAGGTCATTTTCAATCAGCAGGGTCTGCACCGGTATGACGAAGCCCTGCTGTCTCGATTTGTCACGATCAAGGCCGGTCAACCCTACCAGTCTTCGCGCCTGATAGCCTTACAAAGCACCCTGCTTGACAGCCTTTACTTTGCCTCCGTGGAGGTGGAGAAAAAAGACCCGGCTGGTACCGAGACAAGTTTGCCAATAGAGGTGCTCAGCGAGGCCGATCGCACTTATAAATACCGGTTTGGCGGTGGATTTGGCACCGATACCGGGCCACGGGTGTCGGCGCGACACGAGCGTGTTGTCAATCCTGCGGGGCATAAATTTAGTGCCGAGCTTCAGGTCTCTCCGAAAAGCCCGTCGGGGAATCTGGATTATTCTATTCCGCTCGCCGACCCGACCAGCGAAAAGCTGTCGTTTATAGTAAACGTAGCGCAGAAGGATACTGACAGCCGGGAAAGTCGTATTTTCACAACCGGTGTTTTCCGTATCAAAATACGTGATAAATGG
>JBFJZC010000159.1:0-6798 GCA_041622295.1 Porticoccaceae bacterium | reverse complement strand
TACAAAAAGCTGGCACAGGCGCCGGCAACAGCTTCCGTATGCCCCATATTGCCCAACACATAGGCGTTAACGAAATCCGCTGGCATGCTGGTCAGACCCATCGGCACCTGTTTCGCCGTTGGTCTGCCACCCTGACAGCGCGACCGCATTAAACCGCCCAGGCCTTCATCACTGAGCTGACCCATGGCGCTGGACGCATATACACCCATTTCGTCGGGTCGCACCGCATCGCAAATCACCTGCCAGTCAATACCGATTGAACGCACCGCATCGGTAGCCCCAAACACTGCCAGTTGTAATCCTCGGGGCTGGAAGCGAGAGCTGTAAAGCTCGCCCGGCTCAAAACCACTCGGTAGCTGGCCGGCCACCTTGACCCCCATATCTCGGGTGCTCGACACCAGCCATTGCTGGGTACCGCTGATCGCAACGGTCGCTTTGCCGTCAGACTGCTGCTGTATCTGCCATCCCGGCGGCAACGGTTCCGGCAACTCCCGGGTAGCTATTTCAAAAACTGCAGCGCCATTGGCTGAGTTGGTCGTCATGGCTTTTTGCCATACCGCTGCATCCGGGTCGTAATGACTAGCTTCAATAGGCCGGATCAGGGTTTTATCCTGAACGATCTGTGCAAAACGTTGGTACACACCCGCCGAACTGTGTATTCCGCCGTCATTGTCCCGATAAGCCGCACCGTCCCAGGACACCAGACCCATCATGCAAGCCAGGCCCGCGATGGTTTTGTGTTGCTCGTCCAGCGCCAGACTTTCCAGCACCATGCGTCGATATGCCTGATCAAACGAACTCCTGCCTGCAGGACCCACGCCGCCATAACCAACAATCACCGGGAGTATCGACATAGGTTGCTATTTCCTGTTTGATCTGTGCGTTTACCGTATTTCGGTTCGAACAGTTATTTGTACGTTTGCCAGTGGCTCGCGGCGCACCGCAGTGTAAAGGCAGACCACCCCTTGCTTAATTGGCATATCGGCCAAATAATAGGGCGTTTTGGACACTTATGGAAGCATTGATATGACCACACCTTATCGAGTCGCCATTCTGCTGAGTGAAAACATCCTGGCCACCAGTGCCACCCTGCCCATGGAAATTCTCTATACAGCGGAGGGTGCGGCACGCGGGCAGCATCGCAATGCACCACGCATTGATATCCAAACCGTAACCCTGAACGGCGAAGCAGTAACCACCTCATGCGGCCTGCAACTTAGCCCCTCAGCACGGCTTGATGAGCTTGAAGAATGCCATCTGATTCATATCCCGGGTTTGTGGCGCAACCCGCGGCCTATTGTCAACAGGCACCGCGACTGGTTGCCCTGGTTGCGGGAACAACACTTAAAAGGTGTCGCTATTAGCACCGTCGGCACCGGCTGTTGTTATCTGGCCGAAGCCGGTCTTCTTGACGGCAAAGCGGCCACTACCCACTGGCATTACTTCGATCAGTTCCAGCGCGACTACCCCAGGGTCGACCTCAAGCGGCAGTATTTTATTACCCGGGCCGACAACCTCTATTGTGCAGCCAGCGTCAATTCGCTGGCGGAATTGATGGTAAATCTGGTCTTTCGCTGGTACGGCAAGACGGTGGCCAACCTGGTGCAACGCAACTTTTTCCATGAAATCCGTAATTCTTTTGAGCCGGCAAACTACTACACCGAAGAGGCCGAGCATCACCCCGACGAAAATATTTTGCAGGCGCAGATCTGGATGCAGGACAACTTCAGCAAGGCCGTGACCATCGCCTCCCTGGCCACGCAGTTTGGTATGAGTGTGCGCACCTTCAATCGACGCTTTAAAAATGCCCTCGGTAAAGCACCGCTCGATTACCTGCAAAGATTACGCCTTAACACCATTAAGGATTTGCTCAAAAGCACCAATCTGACCCTTGCCGAAATAGCCGGTCGCTGTGGTTATCAGGACGTTGCCCACCTGACCAAGCTGTTTCGTCGGCACTTTAATACCACGCCGGGGCTGTATCGCGAAACCGTGCGCGCCAAGCTATTTAGCGCAAACCAGGTTAGTGCAAACTAGGACTTCCTGCGGAAGTCCAACGTAGAAACTTGTACAACCGTTATTCCATGCGCCGCGGCCTGTCGCAACAAAAACCGCAAAACCGACTACACTCCAAAAGAAACTTTCATCACATCACCAACATATTATCCGCTCTTTAAACGAGGACTATAGACATGGCTATTAGCGAGGTACATCACGTTGCATTAACAGTATCTAACCTGGATAAATCGATCGCGTTTTACGAAAAATATCTCGGCTTTCGCAAGACCCTCGATATGCCGTTGAATGGCACCATCACAGAAAAACTGTTGAAGCTTAAGCCTGGAACGGTTGGTCGCTCCGTCATTTTGCAACAGGGCGACCGCATGACTGGGGAGGTCGAGCTTATTGAATTCGAGCCTCCGGCTCAGCAGCAAACCGGGCCAAAACGGCCAGGAGATCCGGGTGTGTTTCTCCTCTCTTTCGAAGTCACAGGGGAGCAGCTGGTTGACACTCACCGCAGGCTTAGCAACGAAGGTATTACTTTCTATGAAGAACCGGTGGATCTGGAACTAAAAGGCTATGGCACCGTAAAGGCCATTATTTTTGAAGACCCTGACGGCGTGATGATAGAGCTCATTCAGCTTCCCGCGCTAACCGATATCAAAGCCCATCGCGCCAAATATGGCACCTGATAATCGCTGAACTTTAGGTGCGGGCGAGCAGCTGTATCGCGTACGGAAAACCAGGGCCAATCAGGGACAATCGAAAAGTTGGAGGTGGGTATCTATCCACAGCGACCCACCTCCGCTTAGTTATGTTTATGTCGGGTACCTCCGCGCCTTCGTCTGCACTTATTGTCTGCGCTTTCCCCATAATATTTGCGTCATGTCTCGTCGGCCCACCCAGGCCAACGCTGAGGCTCAGGGTGCAGCTTTTAAGCGCCGCGCCTGATAATAGGCTTCCTCCGATATTTCATGGTAATCGGTCACCTGGGTCTGGAACGCTTTAACAGACTCATACACTCGTTTCGCCAGCGGATCTTTGTCGGTAAGCTCCGTCAACACCTCGTCGGAGATGCGATGTAATTCAACCAGCACATCATCAGGCAAGCGCCGCAGCTGTACACCGTGCTCATCAACCAGTTGCACCAGAGCCGCGTTGTTGCGTGCCGTGTATTCATCGAGCAAGTCCTGATTGACCGCTCGAGCGGCGGTCTCGACAATCGTCTGCAGATCTGGCGGCAAGGATTCCCAGGCGTCCTTGTTAATAATCAGCTCCAGTGTCGAACCGGTTTCCTGCCAGCCCGGGTAATAGTAATACCTGGCTATTTGATGAAAGCCAAAAGCAAGATCGTTGTAAGGCCCAACCCATTCCGTGGCATCTATCACGCCCGTTTGCAGGGCCGTATATAGCTCGCCTCCCGGTATCGTCACTGATTCACCTCCGGCCCGCGTAATAACCTCGCCGCCAAGGCCGGGTATGCGCATTTTCAACCCCTTGATATCGGCCAGGCTATTGATTTCCCGATTAAACCACCCCGCCATCTGTACACCCGAATTGCCCGCAGCAAAGGGCACCAGATTGAACGGCGCATACACTTCCCGCCACAACGCCATGCCGCCACCGTGATACAACCAGCTATTCATTTCCTGTGCGTTAAGACCAAAGGGCACCGACGTAAAGAAAACTGACGCCGCTGTTTTGCCTTTCCAGTAATAAGCCGCACCATGACCCATTTCTGCCGTGCCCTGGGATACAGCATCAAAAACCTCAAGCGCGGGGATCAACTGGCCAGCACCAAAGACCTTAATTTTCAGGCGATCATTGCTCATGCGGGCCACCAGATCAGCAAGATGTTCCGGCGCGGTACCGAGGCCAGGGTAGTTTTTCGGCCAGGTGGTCACCAGCTTCCACGCGAAGTTTTGCGGCGCAGCGGCAGTTGTAGTGAGCTCGGTAGCAGCCTTTTCACCGCCGCAACCAACCAGCAGCAATACTGACACAACAGCTATCATCAACGTTTTTATCACACGCTTTCTCCCTGTTTTGGGCTTTCGTTTTTATGCCCTGGTTTGAAGTTTTATTCTCACATCGCCTGTAACTTGGCGTATTGCAGCACCAGCCATTTGGCGCCTTCGTTATCAAAATTTACCTGCACCCGCGCTTGCGCACCTCGACCTTCGAAGTTTAATACCACGCCTTCCCCAAAAATGTGGTGTAACACCCGTTGACCAAGGCCAAACTCATTTTCTGCATCGTCATTGATCCATCCGGATGGCTTAGCATAACTGGTCGGCCGACTGACACTGGTGGACAAGCGAACTTCTTCAAGCAACTGTCCGGGAATATCACGCACAAAGCGCGATACCGGATTAAAGCTCTCCTTGCCATACAGTTGCCGAGCCTCGGCAAAGGTGATGTAGAGCTTTTTCATAGCCCGGGTAATGCCGACATAGCAAAGGCGGCGCTCTTCCTCAAGGCGGCCGGGCTCTTCCACGGACATTTTATGGGGAAAGAGGTTTTCCTCCACCCCGGTCATAAACACCAGAGGGAATTCCAGGCCCTTGGCTGAATGCAGCGTCATTAACTGTATGGCATCTTCGTCGCTATCCGCCTGGCGGTCGCCGGCATCCAGCGCCGCCGCATCGACGAACTGCCGCAATGCCGATTGCTCGTCGTCTTCAGGTTCAAACCCTCGACACGCATTGAGCAGTTCCCCAAGGTTTTCAACGCGAGTTTGGCCTCGCTCGCCTTTTTCACGGCTGTGGAAATCCAACAGACCAGAAACCGTGATCGCACGCTCAGCCAGCTCATGAAGACACAGTCCACTGTCTTCCGTCGGCAAACCGTTGATCAAATCGCAGAAGTTACTGATCGCCCCCGCCGCTCGAGCGGGCAACTCAGACAACAGCGTTTCCGCTGCCTGCCAAAGAGATATTTCCGCCGCTCGCGCCGTGTCGCGCAACCGCTGCAGTGTTTTGTCGCCAATACCCCGTGTCGGGGTATTGATAACCCGCTCAAATGCCGTGTCATCGTGCCGGTTAATCAACAAGCGCAAATAGGCGAGGGCGTTTTTGATTTCGGCGCGTTCGTAAAATCGATGCCCGCCATAGATCCGATAGGGTATCTGCAAGCGCAATAACGCCTCTTCCAGTACGCGAGACTGCGCGTTGGACCGGTATAAGATACCTACTTCACTGCGCAGGTTACCGGTGTTCACCCAGTCTTTTATCCGTTCAGCGATAAAGCGTGCTTCGTCCTGTTCGTTGAATCCGGCGTAGAGGGAAATCACCTCACCGTCGTCTTCTTCCGTCCACAAGTTTTTGCCGAGACGTTCTGCGTTGCGCGCAATGACCGCATTTGCGGCCTTGAGAATAACGCCGGTAGAACGATAATTTTGTTCCAGTTTAACCGTCTGAACCCCGGAGAAATCCCGTGTGAAATGTTGAATATTTTCGATCCGCGCGCCACGCCAGCCGTAGATAGACTGATCATCATCGCCTACCGCGGTGACCCGCCCGCTATCCCCCGCTAACATTCTCAACCAGGCGTATTGAATGGCGTTAGTGTCCTGAAACTCATCTACCAGAATATGGCGAAAGCGCTGCTGGTAGTGCTTTAACAAATCGGGTTTATTAAGCCAGAGCTCATGGGCACGCAGCAGCAGTTCGCCAAAATCAACGGCTTCAGCGCGATCACAGGCTTCTTCGTAGCCACGGTAAACCTGCAACATGACCGTCGCAAACGGATCTCCACTTTGCTGGAGGTGACGAGCCCGGAGGCCTTCATCTTTTTGCCCGTTTATAAACCACTGGGCCTGGCGCGGCGGCCAACGATCGCCGTCCACCCCGAGGTTGTTGTACACCCTTTTTATCAGGCGCAACTGATCTTCCGCGTCGAGCACCTGGAAGGTTTCATTGAGGCCTGCTTCCTGCCAATGCATCTTCAAAAGACGGTGGGCAAGCCCATGGAATGTACCCACCCACATGCTGCGCGGCGCGCTACCAAGCAAAGTATAAATACGTTCGCGCATCTCCCGAGACGCTTTGTTGGTAAACGTAACGGCGAGGATTTCGTGGGGCGACACACCTTCAACTTGCACCAGCCAGGCGATGCGGTGGACCAGCACCCGGGTTTTGCCACTGCCGGCGCCAGCAAGCACCAATAAATGACTATCAGTGTTGGTGACAGCCTCTCGCTGCGGGGGGTTGAGCGGATCGATAATTGCGGTAACATCCATAGCGGCAGGATTCTAGCAGATTTACAAACGCTTCCCCCGCACCCGCCTAGAACACTCAACCCGTCAATGCTCTTTATGTGCAAATTAATTACAATCAGGTTCAGATCAACTACGTGGAGCACACTTTGAAACCGGCAGAGCTGACCCTGGCCATTAGTACAGAGCTTCCCGCCATGCGCCGCTCCGAACGGAAAGTGGCGGAATTTGTGCTGTCCCGGCCTGCCGAAGTCATCCGCATGCGCATTGTTGACCTTGCTGAGCAGGCCCAGGTCAGCGAACCCACCGTGATTCGGTTTTGCCGGGCGGTCGGCTGTAAAGGCTTTCTCGACTTCAAGCTGATTCTGGCGCAACAGCTGGCAGCCAGTCCGAGTTACGGACAAATCGCCATCACCGATACTGATTCCCTGGCCGAGTGTACATCCAAGGTTTTTGATTCAACTGTTGATACGCTCCTCAACGTAAGAGATCACCTTGATCTCCACCGGCTCGACGAAGCTGTAAAGGCGCTGTGCGCCGCCAATCGCGTTGAGTTTTACGGTTTTGGCGCGTCTGCAGCGGTG